>DVIP01000030.1 GCA_018711225.1 Candidatus Cryptobacteroides intestinipullorum
CAGGTGAATACAGGCTTCTCGCTTCATACGGCGATCCTTCGGGAGTAGGCTTCGACGCTATCTATTTTGCTGCCGATCAGGATTTTACTGTCCACGGACAGACTTCGGAGACAGTTTCCGCAACGGCCAAAATGTCTAATGTAAAAGTCCAGGTCAATTTCGGCGAAAATCTCTGCCAGGCATATCCCGAGCATTACGCCAGGGTAAAGTGCACCGGAGTGGACGATTATCTGCAGTTCGATGCGGATGAAACCAGAGCCGGCTATATTCCGGCAGGTGAACTTGTCCTGGAAATTTATGCCAACGTCGACGGTACGTGGAAGTATTACAAGGCGGAAGCTACCGAATATTCCCCGAACGACTTCGTGACGTTCAACGTCGATACGGATCCTCGTGAGGGCAGTGTTTCTGTAAGCGTGAAAATCGATGACTCGGCCGATGTGATTGAGAAGGAGATAGAGATATCATCCGAATTTGCTGCGTCCGAAGCTCCGGCCGTGACATTGAGCGGATTCGAAGGAAATCAGTTCAATTTTACAGAAGCAGTTGATTATCAGGGGTATCAGGCTGATTTCTCCGTTCCTGCCGGGATTGCGGAATGTGTCCTGACAGTCGAGTCGGAATCAGGCCTGCCGACAGAAGTGGACCTTCTCAGTGCTGACGAGTCCGTCAGGTCGCAGTTTGCCGTGTACGGGATCAGATGGAATTCCGGTATGGAAGGAAGCCATTTCGGCTCTATTGACTTTTCCGGTATCGGGAAAACCGCATACGATCCTGAGAACGTCTTTTCTGCATCCTTTACATTGAGAATCAAGGACAACAATGGCCGGGAGACTACTACGGACAAGTTTACCGTCACACAGGTTCCGTCCATGATTACTCTCAATGCCGCTGAAGGCAATGCCTTCGCCAGGAGAATCGAGGGCGTCACCGCCAACGTCTCTGCCGGTGATCCGAAAAAATTCGCTCTCCAGTACAGTACGGACAATTCTTCATGGACTTCCGTACCTGTAACTTCCATAGAGGGGCAGAATATCAGTTTCAGTACGGTTTCCGGTCTGGAGCCTGTGACCGCATATCATTTCAGGACGATATACAACGGCAACGAGAAAACCATAGGGAATGAGATTACACTCACCACTGAAGAGGCTCTTCAGATAGGAAACAGCGGGTTTGAAGAGTGGACAGTGCAGAATTGGTCATTTAATTATATCTCTTCATTAACGAGGAGGAATATTGACTGGTATCTTCCATATAATGAAGGAAATACTCAAATATGGGCAGTAAACAGTAAAAAGACGATGCCAGGCACTTATACGACTGCGGGAAATCAGAATTCCAAGAACTTTCCGACTGTCGCGTATTCTACTGATGTTCATTCAGGTTCGCGCTCGGCAATGATATATACGGTCAGAGTACATGATTTGAAATTTGATCCTAATGAACATCTGACTGCAGGTGAATTGTTTACGGGAGTTGCGGACGATTCCGGAAATCACACATCAGACGGTTCTTCTTTTGCGAGCCGCCCAAGCAGGTTACAGTTTTATCATAAATATATCCCGTATAACGGAGAAACATATTTTGTCAGTGTGCAGATAATTGCTTCAGATGGAAGCGTAATAGCTGCTGGCACTCAGACTGGTGGTGAGGTTTCTTCATGGACACTCGCTTCGGTTGATCTGACATATTCCGATATTTCCAAAAAGGCTGAAAAGATTTATATCAGTTTCAAGTCATCTTCGGCGGCGACTCCAGCTTATCGGGATTATACCTTGACGGTAGCCGATAATAAAGAATATTCCGGCTGTAATATCGGCAGCATATTGTATGTCGATGATCTGGAACTTATTTATGAATAATTGAATAACAGTTAAATATAATCATGAAAAAGACTCTTTTTGCAATAGCGGCATTGCTGTCAGTAGTTACAGGTTGCAAGAAATCAAATATAGGAATGGAAGAAGAAGGTTTCGGAACAGTGAGTTTCAATATCACGTCCGACACTGAAGGTTATGTGACCAAGGCCACTCTTCCTGACCCGGACATAAACGGATTCGATATCACTGTCACCAAGAACGGCGGAGGATATGCGGAAAGCTGGAAATATTCCGAATTTCCTTCAGTGCTGGATCTGTCTTCAGGAACTTACACGATAGCGGTATCTTCACCTGACAAGAAACCTGTGGCATGGGACCAGCCTGTATACGGATGCTCCCAGGAATTTTCCGTGGTGGTAGGCAAGGTGTCCAATGTGGACCTCAAATGTACCATAACCAATATGATGGTGACTATTAATCCTACTGATAATTTCCTGAATGAATTGTCATCCTGGGAAGTTACAGTTAAAAGTTCCGATGGCACACTGGTCTTCGATAGAACTGTCTATGATGAAGGAAAAGCAGCGTTCTTCAATGTGGCTACCCTGAATGTCGTAGTCAAGGGAGAGAGATATGACGGGTCCGACGTGATAGAGCAGACGCTTATCATAGATGATGTGGCTGCCAGGGATCACCACATAATAAATCTGGATGCAAAGACTACTGGGAGTCTCGGCGGACTCGAGCTTACCGTAGACAATACTGTCAATGACAAGAACCAGGATGTGAATGTCCCGGGTTTCGAGGAAATTCCGATCGAAGATGAGCCGGATCCTGATGAGCCGGGAGGCGGGGAAGACACTCCTGATCCGTCTACGGCACCTACCATGACATGGGCTGCCAATCCTGATTTTTCGGTGACTCCTATCACTGAGCCGATGTCTGATGTTACTATCAATATCTCGGCTCCGGAAACCATCACCGGATTTACTGTCAAGGTGGAATCTCCTACGACTGAATTCATTGGGACTGTCGCGGCAATGGTTTCTCCGGAAAACAATCATTCTGAGGATGGATATGTCATACTTGATCTGATAAATGATGAAACGGCAGTCACAATACTCGGAGAAATGCTTCCTACCGGTGATGCGATTAATGGCAAGACTTCTGTGGAGTTTTCTCTTTCCGCTCTGGTGCCGCTCATAAACGGATTTACTCCTGATTCTGGCTCCATCCACACATTTACCCTTAACGTGACGGATGCCAAGGGGCAGTCTCTTTCACAGCCTGTATCATTCAGGACAGAATAACGGCGGAAGAATCAAGATTGACTGTAATGAAAAGACATATACCATATATAATAATTGCAGCCGCCCTGCCGTTCCTGTCATTGTGGTCCTGTACCAGGGTCGAAATGCAGGAAGAGGACAGCAGTACAGGCTACCTGTATGTCTCCCTTGACAGGGATGACAGCGAGGAGATAGTCTTCAAGTCCGCAGAGGAGGCGGAGACTCCGTTTATCCTTAAAATTTACAATGAGCTCGACCAGCTCGTCGAGACTGTCGAAGATCACAGGACTCTTGCAGATACACCGCTTGTGCTCAAGGTAGGTACCTATACTGTGGTCGCATCGTCTGCCGAAGAATCGGTTGCGGCACAGTTTGATGCTCCTTTCTATTCCGGTTCTGCAGAATTTGAGGTCCAGCCTGATCAGGTGACCAATATTGATGTCACCTGTTCCCTTGCCAATGTCAAGGTGACAACCTCTTTTTCCGATGAAATCCAGCAGAATTTCCAGGTATGGCAGCTGACAGTTTCAAACGGCAGCGGTTCCCTCGTTTTCTCCAATACGGAGGATTCAGTGGGGAAGATCGGCTATTTCAGTCCTACCGGAAGACTCACATGGACTCTTTATCTGAAAAACAATGACGGCAGGGAATCCACGGTTTCAGAGACATACAATGACGTGAAGCCGAAACAGCATTATAATCTTTCTTTCAGCCTTGAAGAAAAGGAAGAGGGGGGCGCCGGCGGTTTCTTCGTGGTAGTGGACAATTCCTTTACCGAGAAAGAGTATGATCTGGTCCTGGATTTCGGAGATGAAGACAAGCCTGAAATCAGCACGGATTTCGAATATACGGAATCCGGCCAGGTAGATGTATATCCCGGAGACAATGTCAGCCGCGTGCTGACTCTTGCTGCCGCTGACGGTTTCAAGAATGTCATACTGTCATACGGCACGTCTTCTGAAACTGCCGCGACTCTGGCTGCAGCCCTGCCTCAGACAGACCTGGTGGATGCTTCTCCGGATGATATATCCAGGCTTGCTGAAGCCGGTATAGTGACATCGTCCATTTCATCAGGAGCGACTGAGGCCACGATAGATATTACCGCATATATTTCCGGACAGCCGATGGGAAGCACTTCTGTTTCCATTCTTGCAGTGGACCAGAACGGTGCTTTTCAGGAATTGAACCTTGAATTCATGATTCAGTCAGCTGTAGAAGCTGAAGCCGTTTCAGCAGATCCGTGGGCAATGTTTGCCACGCTGAACGGAAAATGGTTTACCTCTGCCATGCCTGAGGGCCTGGCTTTCCAGTACAGAAAGTCTTCGGAATCTTCCTGGACAGACGTACCTGCCTCTTCCGTTACACCTGATGCTGCCGCCAGAACTTATACGGCTACCGTTACCGGACTCGAGCCTCAGACGGAATATGTATTCCGGGCAGTTTCTGCGAAAGACACTGAAACCAAGGAAATTTCCTTCACTACGGAAAGTGCGGAAGTTCTTCATAATATGAATTTCGACAATTGGTATCAGAGCGGGAAATATTGGATGCCGAATCTGGATTCTTCATATTCTGTATGGGATTCTGCGAATCCTGGTTCAGGCAAGTTCGGCATTACCCCTACTAATCCGGAAGAGTCGGATGTTGCCGTGTCCGGACCTGGAAAGAAAGCGGCGAAACTGAAAAGCGAAAAAGCTATGATAGTTCTTGCTGCAGGTAATATTTATACAGGAAAATTTGGAAATACATCCGGCCTCGGAGCTTATCTTGACTGGGGGGTGCCATTCTCTTCACGGCCATTGGCTTTGAAAGGGTATTATAAATACCAGCCGGTGACCATAGACATGGCCAAAGATCCTTATACATCGATGAAGGGGCAGATGGACATCTGTCAGATACAGATTCTTCTGACGGACTGGGATCAGCCGTTTACGGTAAATACCAATAGCGGGACATTTGTTGATTTCGACAATGACCCTCATATCATCGCGTACGGAAAGATGGAGGACAATACCTCATCAGCCTCATACAAGGAATTCGAAATAAAGCTCAAGTACCGTGATACGGAACGTACACCAAAATACATAGTCATCACTGCCTGCGCCAGCAAGTACGGTGACTATTTTACCGGAGGTGTAGGAAGCACACTGCTTGTGGACGAATTCGAATTTGTTTACAATCCAGACGATTTGTCTGAATAAGCCAATGGTTTTCAATGAGAAAGTCAATCATATTCATTATGGTACTGGCAGGTATGTTTTTATCTGCCAATGCCTTTTCCAAGGATACCACAGCCGTGACGAAGGGCTTTGACAGGGGAATAGGCCGGTCCAATTCCTGCTTTATCCCTAAAGGTACCGTCGGAGCCGGGGTATCATTGGCCTATCATGACTACAGTATAGGAAATATGGCTGGAGATTCAGGATATTCCATGCTTTTCTCACTTATACAGAACATGCATGGGAACATGACATCTTTCAGTATTTCTCCGTATGCGTCATACTTTTTTGCGGACAATCTTTCCGTAGGACTCCGTTTCGACTACGGCAGGTCCTCTCTCGGTCTGGACAATCTGGATCTTTCCATCATGGACGATATGTCGCTGTCCCTGCAGGGCTTCCATTACATGAAGCAGAGCTATACAGGGGCGGCTACCCTGAGAACTTACATTCCTTTTGCCACAAGCAAGCGATTCGCCATGTTTACCGAAGTCAGGGCGACCGGTGGTTACGGCCAGGCGAAGACTTTCAAGATTGTCGACGGAGAAAACGTCGGGACTTATCAGGATATCTACAATGCCGAACTCGGTCTCGTGCCAGGGGTGATGGCTTTTCTTACGAATGAAGTGGCGTTCGAGATTTCAGTAGGACTTCTGGGATTCAATTATCAGAGGGTGGAGCAGGTAACCAATCAGGTGGAGAAAAGCCGGATGGAGAACAGCGGTATAAATTTCAGGGTTAATCTGCTGTCTATCGGCTTTGGCCTGTCGTTCTACATCCCGACCGGCAGCCACTATGCTAAAAAAGTCAAGGAGACCAAGTGATTATGAATACAGTAAGGAACATGGCTGCTTTGACGGCCGCCGCCTTCGTTGCAGTATCCTGCCTTTTCAAGAATGACATGGCATATCCCCATGTCCCGGCAGAGGTGCTTGCGTTTGAGGTTGCGGGGCAGACATCAGTGTCCATAGATGTGGAGAACAGGATAGTCTCGGTCGAAATATCGGAGACGGCGGAACTTTCCAGCCTGGAAGTGACTCGTTTCGACATTTCTGAAGTGGCAGCTTGTGAGAACCTGCATGTCGGAGATGTCATAAATCTGGAAGAACCTATGAAAATTGTCCTTGAGACATACCAGCAGTATGAATGGACGATTACCGCCACGCAGCCTGTCGACCGTTATGTAAAATGCCGTGGACAGGTAGGAGATGCCGAGTTTGACCTGAATGAAAGACGCGTATATGTCAAGGTGACGAAGAGCGAATCGCTCCAGAGCATAGAATTTCAGGACATGAAGCTGGAACGTGAAGGCAGTGTCATCAAGGGATATGAGGACGATGAAGGAAATCTGGTTCAGTTTTCGGAATTTCCGCTGACATTGAACTGCGTCCTCTGGAAGACATTTTATGCCGAATATGCCGGCGCCGAGTACAAGTGGCAGATACAGGTCGAACGTGTCAATGTCAATCTCGTTTTCTCTTCACTGAATGCGTGGGCGACAAGGGCATATCTTACCGCAACGTTTGACGGGACCGGTGATCCGTATTTCTGTTACAGACAGAACGGGTCTGAAGAATGGACGGAAGTGCGGGATGTCACCATAGACGGTACGGCGGTGTCTGCTACAGTAACAGGACTTCAGCCTGGCACTTTATACGATGTCCGGGTCATTAACGGGGAAGAGGCTACAGACGGCACTTTCACTACAGAAGAAGAGACCCAGCTGCACAATATGAGTTTTGACAACTGGTATCAGGACGAAAAGGCATGGATGCCGAATCTGGATGCATCATATCATGTGTGGGATTCCGCAAATCCCGGCTCTGCAAGTTTCGGTTTTATTCCGACTACGCCGACATCCGATGTGGCTGTGCCCGGGGAAGGGAAACAGGCTGCCAGCCTTGAAACCCAGTATGCAGTCATAAAACTGGCTGCGGGGAATATCTATACCGGCAGTTTCGGAGGTCTTGTAGGTATAAACGGTGCATATCTGGATTGGGGTGTCGAATTTTCGACCAGGCCGGTCGCACTTACAGGGTATTACAAATACACGCCTGTGCCGATTGACAGGGTGCAGCCACCATACGAAACCTTGAAGGGGCAGACGGACATTTGCCAGATACAGATTCTTCTGACTGATTGGGACCAGCCGTTCACGGTAAATACCGTAGAGGGAAATTTCGTGGACTTTGATAATGACGAGGCCATAATAGCCTACGGCAAACTGGAATCTTCCCGTACAATGTCGGAATATGAGGAATTCAGAATCAACCTGGAATACCGGGATCTGACAAGAAAACCTAAGTACATTGTCATTACGGCCTGTGCCAGCAAGTACGGCGACTATTTTACGGGTGGAGTGGGGAGCAAGTTGCTTGTGGACGAATTCGCTCTGGTATATGACGGGGAAGTCACGGTACGCCAGTAAATCATTGCTTTTTCCGGGCTTTTTCCGTCGTCAGCAGAACAACATGCTGCCGTAGCCTGCAATTAGGGCTATCGCAAAATTTATGAGCTTCGCTGCGGCGAAGCTTTTTTTGCTTTCGGCCAGCAGGGGGAGGGAAGAATGCCCGTCCTGTGAAATGGAACTCGCCAGGAGAACAGGCAGCGGAACAATGCCTCCGGCATAGAGTGTGACGAATATCATGTGCGGTCCTGACTCCGGTATCATTCCCACGGCTGCGGCAAGCAGGATCATAAGGGCGGTATTGTTGCTTATCCATCCGCTTATATCCAGATATTTCATCCCGAATCCTACCAGAAGCAGTACACCGAAGGTCCAGCAGAAGATAGTCGGCAGATGCTTTCTGACGATATGCTCCCATAAATGCTTTTCGACATAATGGTCGGATGCAAACACCAGGAATACGAGCAGGGTCACGCTCAGCCCTGCAAACAGGTACTGCATCCATTTTTCATCCAGCAGGTTTATCATCCCCGGATTTTTCTCCTGTATTCCTGTACCGTGCCCGTGATCGAGAACGCCTGAAACCAGGGCCGCTATGAATACCAGGACCCCGATGAACATGACGGCCCGCTTCCATGTGAATGTCCGTTTCTTTTCCACATCTTCGTGGATTTCGAAATCCTGTTTGCAGCGTATATCATCTGTCAGTGCGGCTTCTGCGCCGTTTTTTCCCGGCCTTATCCTGTCGGCCACGAAATCTGTCAGGAATCCGCATACGACGGCTATCAGGAACAGAAGCACGAATATCATAAGGGCTTTGTCCGGAACCATTGCCACAATCATGAAAGCCTCGTCACCTGATGAAGCTATCATCATGGCTATCAGGGCTCCAAAACTTATCATCCTGTGAGTATACAGGGACACGGACGCGAAACCTCCGATACATCCGGGTACCGACCCCAGCAGGGCCGAAAGTATAATCTGCCCCGTTCTCGTTTTCTTCAGCCCGTTGAACAGAGAACCGTGAGACTCTATGTTAAGAGACTCTATGAGCATCATCATCACGATGACAAGTCCCGTGATGAGTATTGAATTGCGCAGGATGTCTGCCAGAAGATGAAGCATGTCAGTCACTATTCTATCCAGCCTGTCACGAAAAGGTTTACAATAGGACGGGTAGGGGAGTTTGTGGTCAGAGTGGCGGTCACCAGCATTTCGCCTTCAGGCATGCCGGAGGTGTCCACGGATATTCTGATATTGCCCTTGTTGCCGGAAGTAGTCCTTTCCGGAAGGTCAGCCCTGGAGCCGGACCAGTCTATATCGGCCTTGTAGATGACGAAATCGTTTTTCCCCGCATTGGTGAATGAAAATTCCCCGACGGCTGTCGTCCCTTTTTTCAGTTTGCCGACGGAGCATGTATTGGCAGAAAAAACAGGTCTGGAGCCCTCTGCTCTCTGGGCGGCTGTGAGATTGCTGAAATTATCCTTTGTAAACGCATATACGGAAAGTTTCTTTCCGGAAGACTTGCCGTTGATTACAGGCGTGGCGTAGTACAGGTTTTTTCCCCAGATGCCGTCCCTGGCCGTGACCGTGAATTGCAGCCTGGCTATGCTGTGTGGCGGTATGGGGTCTGGAGTCACTTCCAGTGTAAGTC
>DVIP01000031.1 GCA_018711225.1 Candidatus Cryptobacteroides intestinipullorum
GTATTATTCTTGTGTTATTCCTTGCAAATATAAAATATTTTTAAAATAATTCCGAGTTCCATTAAAATTTTTATTAATATTGCGAAACTAACACAAAAATTTGAAATTGCTATGACTATTATCCGACGGATTATTTTGGCGGGAACGGCTCTTGCCTGCGTCCTGATGGCGTTTTCCTGCACGGACGACACCACTGTGCAGACCCGGAATTCCAATTTCATGTGGTTTGACTGCGAAGCGAATTATGAGCGGCTTTCATATCCGGATTCCATCATGTTCTATCTGCAGAAATGCAAGGACGCCGGTTTCGACAATGTGGTGGTGGATGTCAAGTCCATTATGGGTGAAGTCCTGTATGACAGCAGGATAGCTCCGTATATGGGTGAGTGGGACGGATGGTACCGCAGACAGGATTACGACATGCTTTCCTGGTTCATAAAGTACGGGCACAGGCTTGGTATGAAGGTCTATGCCTCCCTGAATATTTTTGCCGGAGGCCATAACTGGTATGACAGGGGAATAATATACAAGGAGCATCCGGAGTGGCAGTCGATAGTGTATGACGGCGGGGAACTGAAGCCTATCTCGGAGATCAAGTCCAACTACAACGGCATGCTCAATCCTGCCAATCCGGAGGTGAGACAGTACCAGCTTGACATATTGGATGAATTTGCGCGGAAATACAAGGATCTTGACGGAATCATATTCGACAGAGTGAGATATGACGGTATCACATCGGATTTCAGCGATCTGTCCCGGCAGATGTTCGAGGAATATGCCGGCGTGAAGGTGGATAGATTTCCGGAGGACATCCTGTATTGGGAAAAGGATCCCGATTCAGGAGAATGGAAGTACAGTGAAGGCAGACATTTCCTTAAATGGGTGGAATGGCGTGCTTCTGTCATAAAGAATTTCATAAGCGATGCGCACGCTCTGCTGAAAGGTATCAATCCGGATCTTGAAATAGGGGATTATACCGGTGCATGGTATCCTACCTATTATCAGCTGGGAGTGAACTGGGCGAGCGTGAAATATGATCCGTCGGCAGAATACTCGTGGGCTACGCCAGAGTACCGGAATACCGGATATGCGGAACTTCTGGACCTTTATATGACAGGCCTTTACTATACCCTGGTGACCAAAGCCGATGTGGATGCTGCTACCGGTGTGGCCGGTCCGCGTACCGAGGCTGCGATGGACAACAGCCTTACCTACTGTTACAGTGTGGAAGGCGGGGCGGAACTGGTCAGAAGAATCACTTGCGGGGCCGCACCCGTGATCGGTTCCCTGTATGTGGAGCAGTACAAGGATGACTGGAGCGGCTTTACCAGGGCGGTAAGGCAGGTATTGGAAGATACGGACGGGCTGATGGTCTTCGACATCGTGCATATTATCAATCATGGCTTGTGGGACGAGTTGGAATCAGCAGTAAAGAATAAAGTGGAGGAATAATGGGCACAAGGACAATTTTGCAGATAATCGCGGCTGCCTTTTCGGTTCTGGCCGTGTCGGGTGCCCGAACTGTCCCGGCATCCGCTTCACCGTCATGCTATGAGGTGGTGCCGATGCCGCGGAAAATCGTCGGGGATGTCCGTTCCGCCCCGTTCTGTCTTTCGGACTGCAGCGGGATAGTGTTTCTGAAAGATTACGGTGAAGCCATGGCCCGCAATGCGGAATTTTTGGCAGAGTATATAAGGGACTATACCGGAATCAGCCTTGATGCGGAGGCTGTCGCGGATCTCTCCGGAGTGGGGAAGGGCAAGATCGTCCTTGCCGTGGATGCTTCTTCCGGCATTCCTGAGGAAGGCTACAGTATGGAGGTGTCGTCTGACGGAGTGGTTGTAAAAGGTTCTTCGCCTGCGGGGGTATTCTATGGTATACAGACTTTGCGCAAGGCATTGCCGGGAGTTTTCTCCGGGGGAGGAAAGACTGAGCTTCCGGCTGTCCGCATAGATGACAGTCCGCGTTTCGGATATCGCGGTGCGCATTTCGACGTATGCAGACACTTTTTCACGGTGGACGAAGTGAAGGAGTATATCGACATGATGGCCTTGCACAATATGAACACCCTGCATTGGCACATAACCGATGATCAGGGCTGGAGAGTGGAGATCAAACGTTATCCTGAACTCGTGGAAAAAGGCTCCATGAGAGATGAAACTCTTGTCGGTCACCTGAATGACAGACCTGAAAAATATGACGGCAAGCCGTATGGCGGCTGGTATACCCAGGATGAAATACGGGGGATTGTGGAATATGCCGCCGAAAGGTATATAGATATTGTCCCGGAGGTGGATCTCCCGGGGCACATGCAGGCGGCTCTGTGTGCATACCCTGAATTGGGCTGTACCGACGGACCGTACAAGGTCTGGACGAAGTGGGGTGTCTCCGAGGATGTGCTTTGCGCCGGCAACGACGCCGTCCTGGATTTTCTCGACGGAGTGTTTTCCGAGATAATGGAACTGTTCCCTTCGGAATATATCCATATCGGGGGTGACGAATGCCCGAAGACCAGATGGGAGCAGTGTCCTAAATGTCAGGCTAAGGCGGCCGAACTCGGACTTGAAGATGACGCGGCATCCACAAAGGAGCAGAAACTCCAGAGTTATGTCATGAAACATGTGACGGAATTCCTTCAGTCGCATGGAAGAAAGGTCATCGGCTGGGATGAGATTCTCGAGGGCGATGCCGCGGACGGTGCCGTGGTCATGTCCTGGCGCGGAGAGTCCGGCGGAATCAAGGCGGCAAGTCTGGGGCATGACGTCATCATGACACCGAATACTTATCTGTATTTTGACTATTACCAGGGCAAGGATGTATCGGCCGAGCCTCTTTCAATAGGCGGATATATCCCGTTGAGGTCAGTCTATTATTACAATCCTGTCCCGTCATCCCTCAGCCGGAAGGAGGCCCGTCATATCCTCGGACTGCAGGCCAATCTCTGGACGGAATATATAGCGACTTTCCCTCATGTGCAGTATATGGTGCTGCCGAGATGGGCGGCTCTTGCCGAAAACCAGTGGGCGTGTCCGGCTGCGAAGGATTACAAAAAATTCCTAGACAGGCTTGAAAATCTCATTTCCATATATGATTCCGAAGGCTGGAACTATGCCGGGCATGTATTCGAAGTCACTTCCGTGATAAGGCCTGACTTCTCCCGGAATGCAATATCGGTAAGCTATGAGACCATGGGCGATGCTCCGATACATTATACATCGGATGGTACGGTGCCTTCCCCGGAGTCTCCGGTCTTTGACGGGTCTTTGGAAATAAGGGAAGATGCGGTGCTGTCCGCTTCCGCTTTCAGAAACGGAAAACCGGGTCCGGTCACTGTGGATACGATAACATTCAATATCGCCACCGCCAGGCCTGTAAGACTGCTTCAGGAACCTTGCGAAAGATATGCATACGACGGTGCGAGGATGCTTGTGGACGGACTGAAGGGAGACAATATTTTCGGCAGCGGAAGGTGGTTGGGTTTTGAAAATACTGAAATGGAAGCCGTCATTGATCTCGGAAGTGCCGTAAAGTTCTCTTCCGTTACTGTAGGGGCATGCGTCAATACTGCCGACGGTGTCTTCGATGCCAGGAAGATAACGGTGTCGGTATCGGATGACGGAAAGAAATTCAGAGAGGTTGCGGCGGCTGACTTGCCTGAGATCCGGGAAGAGACTAAGGAGGTCAGAAGGCATTTCATATCTTTTCCGGAAACGTTGGCGAGGTATGTGAAAGTGCTTGCTGTGCCTGAAGAAAAGGTCCCGCAGTGGAGCTGGCTCGCCGGCATCAGGGCATTTTTCTTCTGCGACGAGATAGAGGTCGGGGGAATGGTTCGGGCCGATGCTCCGGAGGTAAGGTATATTGGACGGACGATGGTTTCGGATGCCGGACATGTGGATTATGACTGGACCGGGACATATTTCACGACAATATTGAACGGAAACAGGCTGGATGCGGAAATTTCAGTGACCGGAGAGAGCTGGTTCAATGTATTCGCCGACGGGAAATTCCTGAAGAAGTTCGGTATATCTTCCGCAGATACTGTGGTTACAGTTGTCTCCGGCCTCGATGAAGGCAGACATGTTGTCATGGTGCAGAAATGTACCGAAGGCGAATACGGAAAGGTGTCGGTCAACGGCTTCATCCTTCCTCATGATTGTGGCCTGGAGCGTCCGGATACAGCCTCCGGAAGACATATCGAGTTTATCGGAAATTCATTGACCTGCGGTTTCGGCACCGAGGGCAAAGACAGGGACGAGCCGTTCAAGGTATCGACGGAAAACTGCAATCTGTCCTATGCGGCCATCGTGTCCAGGTATTTCGGGGCGGATTATACCATGATATCACACTCCGGACAGGGGGCGGTCCGCAATTACGGTGACAGTCTCCGCGTTTCCGAGATCTGCATGCAGGAGAGAATGCTCAGGACATTCGATATGGACACCTTGCGGTGGACGCCTTCATACAGGCCGGATCTGGTGGTCGTCAATCTCGGTTCGAATGACTTTTCCGTTCCTCCATGCCCTATGGAGGAAGAGTTCGTGGACGGGTACTGCAATCTGCTTTCGCAGGTCCGTACACTTTACGGCGATGTTCCTGTCATCTGCGTCTGCCCTCCGACTGTCAGTGAGCCGCTGGCCGGATATCTCGTGAAGGTGGCTGAACGGATGAAAGGTTCTCCTGTCCATGTCATCGAGCTGACGAAGGGACTTTACAACTCCACTTCGGATCTCGGCTCCGTATGGCATCCGAACTACAGCGGACAGATAAAGATGGCCATGGGGCTGATTCCGTACATTTCTACGGTCACCGGCTGGGAAATGGAACCTGGCAGGCCGGTAGAGTAGAAATTAGAAAACTGATAAAAAATTATTGTGTGATGAAAAAAACGGTATTGTCATTTATATTGGCCTTGGGCCTTGTTCTGAATGCCGATGCTCTCATGGCCGGCAATGTACTGAAAGGCAGGGTGGAAGCGGACGGAAAAGGACTTCCTTCAGTTGTGGTTTCGGACGGTTTCACGTGTGTCCTGACCGATGCTGACGGTCGTTATGAATTCGAGGCCCATCCGCAGAGCCGTTTCGTGTTTGTCTCCACTCCCGCCGGTTATCTGCCGCCTGTGGAGGAAGGCAGTATCCCTGTATTCTACAAGAAGATTGCCGGAGAAGGAACCTATGATTTCCGTCTCGGGAAAAATCCGGAGGACGACACGAAGCATGTCTGTTTCGTGCAGTCCGACGTGCAGCTTGTGGAGGCCGGGAATCTCGATACCTATGCCGGCATCCTCGATGATCTGATGGAATACAGGTCACAGTTCGCCGGTGCGGACATTTTCGGGCTTGACTGCGGCGACATAGTGGGCGATACGCCGTCTCTTTATGCTCCGTACAAGGAGACTGTGTCCCGCCTGGAAATGCCTGTGTACCGTGCCATCGGAAACCATGACATGGACTATTACGGACGCTCGTTCGAGACTTCATACAGGAGGTTCGAGGGGCTTTTCGGTCCGTCATATTATTCCTTCAACCGCGGGAAAGTGCATTATGTGGTGATAAACAACAATTTCTACGTAGGTCGGGAATATTTCTACATCGGCTATGTGGATGAAGCTGTCTTCCGCTGGCTCGAACAGGACCTTTCTTATGTTCCGGAAGGCTCTACGGTGATAATGGCCATGCACATGCCTACGCGCCTTGTCCCTGACGTCAGGCCGTTTGAATACAGTTACCAGGGGCTCGCCGACCAGACTGTCAATGCTTCAGCCCTGCACGGGCTTCTGGCACCGTACAATGCCCATATAATTTCCGGGCACATGCATTATAATCTCAATGTATGTTTCAGCGATTCGCTGATGGAACACAACACTGCCGCCGTCTGCGGAACATGGTGGTGCACGGATGTCTGCCTGGACGGTACTCCGGCCGGCTATGCGGTCTATACGGTGGACGGAGATGATGTGGAATGGATATACAAGAGTTCCGGCTATTCTGCAGAGTATCAGTTCCGTGCATATCTTCCCGGAGCCTCGGCGGAGTTCCCCGATGCCGTGGTGGCCAATGTGTGGAATTATGACCCGCAGTGGAAGGTGGAGTGGTGCGAGAACGGGAAAGTCATGGGTGAAATGGAGAAATTCACCGGACATGACCCGTATGCGGCTGTAATGTGCCGTGACACAACCCGTATACATTACGCATGGATCGGTCCTACACCTACGGAACATGTTTTCAAGGCTGTCCCTTCCGATCCTTCCGCCGACATTACCGTGAGGGTGACAGACCGCTTCGGCAATGTCTACACCGCACCGGCTTCGGAACTGGTTTATCCTTAGTCGTTTAATATGCGGTTCATTGTTGTGGAATAATCCGGACTATTGCCGTTTCAAAGACGGAATCCGGATTTTCGCAGTATAAGTGCCGAAAATATGTATTTGAAATATATTAAAATTTTTTAATAACTCTTTTACATATATTAAAAGTTTGATATATTTGTAAGGATAAAACGTAAAACTATATGAAAAGCATTTCGCTGTTTCTTTCTTTTTTAGCAATGACATCGTTTCTGATGTCATGTGACCGGGGGGGGTGGAGGACTATAGTTTCCCTGGAGACGGCGGTTCCGAGGAAGAGCCGGCAGTAACTGAAGATGAAGACATACTTCAGGAAGGCTACCCGGCTTCGATATCTCTTTATCACTTTACGGACTGGTTCGATACCGACAGCAAATGTGTCGGATGGTACGCTGTCGTGGATACGGACGGTGAAGACGCTGCGTCATTCACCGTCAGGCATATTGCGTCTCCTGGCAAGACTCCGGAAGGCGTATTCGCTGAACTGAAGCTGTCCGGTGAATCCCCGTATATAGTGACCAATGCCGGATATTTCTATGCCGGTGAATCCATGAGCCTCTGCATCCATGAAGGCGAGGTGGAATCCATCGCCGCACAGCTGGCCTACCCTGACGGCGGTACCGCCTATCCTGTCCGGGCTGCTTTCGGAATGTTCTCTGACGGATCGTTCGAGACCACCTGGATATATTGTCCTAATGACGGAGGGCAGCGTCCTTATTCCTATCCGTCACCTCTTGACAACGACGAATCTACCGGTACGTTCATGACCGAAATGCCGAGCGCATCCTATGAAGGGGCGGAACTCTGGACCCCGATGGAAGCGATCGGAGGCGGTCCTATGCTCGTTCTCGACGGGAAGAATGTCGCTGACGAATATTATTACAGGGAAGTACTGGATGCAGGAGGCACTGCAGGAATGTCCCGTCAGCCGCGTACAGCTGTCGGAGCTACGGCAGACGGCAAGGTTATAATACTCGTCTGCGACGGCCGCGGCATGAACGGAAGTCTCGGATATACATTGTCCGAACTGGCTGACAAACTTATTTCCCTTGGAGCGGAAAAGGCGATCAACCTCGACGGGGGCGGATCATCCGCCATTGTCGGCAAGGACGGAAAGGTCCTGAACAGGCCATCCGATAGTGGTGACGGTGAAACTGTCGTGATGAGGCAGGTGCCTACCGCGCTTGTCGTCACTGCCGGAAAATAATTTCTGAAGACGAACGGCCGGATACGGACAATCCGGCCTACTGACTAATAACTGTATCACTAACCATAATTCTAATGAAAGCATTTTTCAAGAATTTGTTTTTGTCGGCCAGACCGTTGGCTGTCCTGTGTGCGCTTGTCGTATCGGGACTGGGGTCCGTGATGGCGCAGACAACATTGACCGGAAAGGTGACAGATGCTGCCGGAAATCCTCTGGCGGGAGTCACTGTGATGGTCGTCGGTACTACGAACGGTACGATGACCAATGACAATGGAGCCTATTCACTCATGGTGGAAAACGGCGACGATCTCGAATTCTCATGTCTCGGAATGACTTCCGTGCGTCAGAAATATGACGGACGTGCGGTCCTGAACGTTTCGATGACTGAGGACAATCTCTTTCTCGACGAAGTGGTGGTCGTAGGTTACGGCGCCATGAGCAAGGCCAGTCTGACAGGATCAGTCAGCCAGGTCCAGGGTTCTGAAATCCTTAAAGGTCCTGCGACGAATGTTTCCAGTGTCCTTGCCGGAAAACTTACCGGTGTATCTTCGGTGCAGGAAAGCGGACAGCCTGGACAGGACAATGCATCCCTGAGGATCCGAGGATCGCTTTATGACGTGAAATATATCGTGGACGGAATCCCTCGAGACATTATCGACGACATCGACCCTAACGAAATCGAGAGCATTTCCATACTGAAGGATGCTGCTGCCGCTGCAGTATACGGACTCGGCGGAGCTGGTGGTGTCATAATCGTCACGACCAAGAGCGGTGAAGCCGGGGCCACCAACATTACCTACACGGGATCTGCCGGTGTATCCATGAATGCCAATTATCCTGAATTCCTCGACGGGCCGGGATATGCCTATTATTACAACCGTGCACTTGAACTTGACGGCCGCGAACCCGTATTCTCCCAGGAGGACGTACAGTCCATGATAGACGGGACCAACGGTTTCGGTAATACCGACTGGACGAAAGAGACCTTCGGAACAGGTGTCAATACACAGCACAATATTTCGGTGTCCGGAGGAACGGAAAAGGTGCGTTATTTCGCTTCCCTCGGCTATCTCCACCAGAAAGGTAATGTCGACAACTTCAACTATACCAGGTACAACGCCCGTGTGAACCTCGATGCGAACATCGCCAAGAACCTCATCTTCAAGTTCGGCGTGGCCGGCCAGATCGGAGACCAGCGTTCACCGGGCCTTCAGGCCGGAGGTTCATGGAATTCCGATGTTCTGGAGTCCGCGCTTCCGTATTACAGTATTGCAGAACAGGCCGTCTATGCGCATCCGTATCTTCCGATAATGTATGGAGGGGAATATACCGGATCTGCAAGAGCCGGAGGCGGTACTGTTTACAATCCTATAGCCGCCATCAACGAATCCGGAAAGTACAAGACCGTAAGGACCAACATCCAGACCACGGCCACTCTCCAGTGGAATCTGCCATGGGTACGGGGGCTGAACCTCAAGTTTACGGGTTCTTATGACAAGACATTCAGCGCAAACAAGAATCTGAGCACTCCTTATTATCTGCTTTCCACCGTGACTCCTACGACTCTGGGCAACGGCACCATGACTTACGGCAACCTTGCTGTCGATCCGCGGAGCAATACCGACATAAAACTCACGGAGGGGCTTGCACAGTCCCAGCAGATGGTGGGACAGGCCAGTATAAACTTCGACCGCACATTCGGCAAGCATGATGTAAAGGCTCTGGCCCTCATGGAATTTACCGATTACAAATACAATAATTTCGGGGCACGCGGAAAGGGCCTTGCATTCGTGGAACTTCCTGAACTCGGCCAGATGGAGCAGGGAGATACGGACAGTGGTCTTCCTATATACGGTTCAAGTACCCAAAGCAGGTCTGTCGGCTTCGTGGCCCGTGTGAACTATGCTTACGACTCACGTTATCTCGTCGAACTTTCCGGACGTTATGACGGAAGCTACAAGTTCGCCGGTAACGTAAAGGGCAGCAGATGGGGATTCTTCCCGTCGGCTTCAGTGGCATGGCGTATTTCCAACGAGCCGTTCTTCGAACCGGCCAAGTCAGTCCTGAACGACCTGAAGATCAGGGCATCGTTCGGTGAAGTGGGTATGGATGACGTGAACGCTTTCTCATTCCTCAGCCGTCTCGGCATGATTAGCGGACAGTATGCGGCCATATTCGGAGGCTCGCCTGTGCAGGGCTTCCAGACATCGGCCGTGGCCAATCCTCTCCTTACCTGGGAACGTCAGAGATCCGTGAATGCCGGTTTCGACGCCATCTTCTGGCAGCGCAGACTCGGTATCGAATTCGATGCGTTCTACACGTATACTTACGACATACTGGCAGCCACTACCGGCTATCCGGATTCGATGGGAGGATATTATCCTACATATTCGAACAACAACGCCATCGACAACCGCGGTGTCGAAATCACGATTTCGCATGACAACAGGGTCGGAGACTTTACATATGGCGCCAAACTCACTCTCAGCTGGGCAAGGGCGAAATATGTCAAGTATGCAGATTCTTACGGTACTCCTTCATACCAGCAGGTTACCGGTTCTCTGGTGAATTCCGACCTCGTGCTTGTGGCTGAAGGACTTTTCCAGACAGAAGAGGAAATAGACAATTCCCCTTGGTATGACGGCAAACGACCTAATCTTGGAGACATCAAATACAAGGATGTCGACGGAGACGGCGTGATCGACGCATGGAAGGACCGTACCTACAGCGGGCGCAGCAACCGTCCTGAACTTACCGGCGGTCTTAGCCTTTACGGTGCGTGGAAAGGCATAGACTTCTCTCTCATGTTCACCGGAGGCGCCCTTTTCGACGTGGCCCTGACCGGTATCTATTACAACGGTGCTATGGACAGTACGCCTTTCACCAAGATATTCAAGGGTGACGCCAATGCTCCTGTATATCTTGCGGAAGGTTCCTGGACACCTGAGAATCCGAATGCGGAATTCCCTCGTCTGTCCATCAGCCGCTCCAATGACAGCAACAATGTCCTCGCCTCCACTTTCTGGTACAGGGACGGAAAATATATCCGACTGAAGACCGCGCAGATAGGCTATACCTTCCCTGAAAAATGGATGAAGGTCATAGGGGTCCAGAAACTCAGGATTTTCGTGGAGGGCGGCAACCTCTTCACATTGTCAGGCCTTCCTAAGGGTATCGACCCGGAGGCCCCTGGCGTCAACCTGGGCTATTATCCGCAGCAGCGGACGGTCTTGGGTGGTCTTAGTATTACTTTCTAACGATAACAGCGATGAAAACAGTGAAAAAAATCATATTGATTGCCGGAATTGCCGCAGCCGCTGCCAGTTGCAATGACTTCCTGGACCTCCAGCCTACGGATGCCGTGACAGACAGGCTGATGTGGTCGAAACCGGAGTATGCGGAACTGTATGTGAACAGTTTCTACACGTACATACACGATTACGGGCAGTTCTATGACAATGCCTCTTCTGCCATGCAGTGTGCATACGGCATTACCGAGGGACTGACCGACATGATGAAATATGCTCCCGGAAAGGACAATTCCACGGGTATCCACCACGGACAGATGAACCAGTTCGTATACGGAGAGACCGGTACTACGGCAGCATCATTTGCATTTTATCTGTCCAACTGGTCTGGTGCGTACGAACAGATCAGAAGAATCAATGAATTTCTGTATTCAATGCACCAGTACGCGGAATTTGATCCTGAGGATGTGACCCGTTTCGAAGCCGAGGCGCGATTTTT
Source organism: Candidatus Cryptobacteroides intestinipullorum (assembly GCA_018711225.1). Lineage (GTDB taxonomy): Bacteria > Bacteroidota > Bacteroidia > Bacteroidales > UBA932 > Cryptobacteroides > Cryptobacteroides intestinipullorum. Next base: position 11,298 of record DVIP01000031.1, read on the forward strand.
CAGGGGAATGGTGTATTATGAACTTGCAAAACGTTACCATCGCGTCATAGTTTATCCTGAAAACATGCTCGAGTATGCGAAGGATACTCCTCTTGATACGGAAGTGGATACATGGAATATGGTGGAAGACGATCTTACCTTCGCAGCGAAAAATCTGCCTCCGACATGGAGCGGTGATGATGCAGGCAGGGTTACAAGTTACGCCGCATGGGCACTCCTTTCCCGCGCAATGCTTTTTGCGGGCCGATGGGATGTGGTCAAGACAGCTGCGGAAGAAGTGAAAAAGGGTGGCTTCACCCTTCTGCCTGGAACCACGTCAGAAGAATATGCCAAGGCATTTTCTACTACTGCGCTGAACGGCAATACAGAATCCATCTTGGACTATTCGTACCAGCACGGAACCCTTGACCATAATTTCGACTATTACTTCTCTCCTTTCGGAGACAGTGAGACCAATGCCCGCGGACTCGGAAACCCTACTCAGGAACTTGTAGAGGAATATGAATATGCAGGCGGCGGCGAAGTGGACTGGAGTCCGTGGCATGTTGCCGGCGGTACCACCGATACACCTCCATACGACAGGTTGGAACCACGTTTCGGCGCTACAGTCCTCTATAACGGCGCTTCATGGAAGGATCGTACCATAGAGACATTCGAAGGCGGTGCTGACGGCTGGATTACACCGGGTACCGTCAACACCAACGGCAAGACCACTACCGGCTATTATCTGCGCAAACTCGTGGACGAGACACATACTGATCTGGTTTCCACGAAATCATCCCATCCTTGGGTAATGATCCGCTATGCCGAAGTGCTCCTGAATGAAGCCGAGGCTGCTTATCATCTCAGTGATGAAGGTACGGCCAATTCCTGCATCAAGGAAATCCGCGGCAGGGTGGGGCTGCCTTATACAAACCAGTCCGGTACGGCGCTTTGGAATGCTATCAGGAAGGAACGCAAACTCGAACTTGCATTCGAAGGCCACTATTTCTGGGACATGCTCCGCTGGGGAGTGTTCGTGGAGGAACAGAACGGAACTACCGTTCACGGTTTCCATATTACCAAGGAAGGTGCCGATACCAGATATGAATATATCGACTGCGACGAGGCGAAAAGGTCTTTCACGGACAGGATCTACCAGTGTCCTCTGCCTGAAGGAGAGCTTAACAACAACAAGGCCGTCCAGCAGTTCCAGGAATGGCTGTAATCTTTAGAATAAGAAATTATGAAAAGGAAAATCACATATATGTCACTGATTGCAGCGGTAGCCATGCTGGCGTCCTGCAAGGAGGTGGACCCTCTGGCTGAGACGGAACTCGGTGAAATGGGGGTGACGAGCGTAAAGGCTGCCTTTACCGGCGAAGTGTATGAAAATGATCCGGATGCATCGTTTTCCGCCCAGCCTGACGCGAACGGCAATATCGTCATAGAGGTGCCGTATTTCTATCCGGAGACTTCCGATTATGAGGTCCCGGAAGAACTTCTGACCAATATGAAGGTGAGCGCCACTCTTGCCACAGGGACCAATATAGAACCTGGTCTTGGACTTATGGATTTGACGCAGACACACCATATAACGGCATACGATGCTGCCGGCAGGACGAAGGAATACAGCCTTACTGCCAAAATCACCAAACTCAGCGGCTGCGATTTCAGTTCCTTTAACGTGACGTCGGCAGGGACATTGTACCAGGGCATCATAAACCCCGGACAGAAGACCATTTCGCTGATGGTGACCGAGACAGAACTTTCCGGCTGTACTGTGGAATACACGGCAAGCCCTCATGCTACGGTGAGCGGATATACCGAAGGAATGTCCATCAAGGACGGAGACAAATTTACCGTAACGGCCCATAACGGAACAGACAAGACTGAATACACTGTCAGGTTCTCCGTGCCGGAGAAGATCACCTACGGTGCAAGGCTCGGCAGCGAAAAGAATCTGTGGACCAAGTATTTCTCCATGAACTACGGCCTTACTATGACGGATTCTCCAATAAGACTCGCTTCCGAGGGTGATAACCTGTATATGCTTGCCGGAGGGGCATTGCATTCTATTGACAGGAAGACAGGAGACTATCTTGGAACAGTGGCATTGCCTGACGGATATACAGTCAATTCCATAATGAATGATGAAGCCGGTAACATCGTTTTCGCGGCGGATGCCTCATCCGAATTCAAGGTGTACTATATGGAGTCGATAGACGGTACGCCTGTAGAACTTATATCTTATACTAATGCCACAGGCTCTTCCAATATAGGCAATATCAGGGTCGCAGGAAATGTGAAGGAGAACGCCGTGGTGACTGCCAATACTGCGGGACTTGCACCTACAGGAATTGTATGGGAGATAACGGGAGGTGTTGCAGGTCCGGCCCGTACTGTGACAGGCATACCTGGAGGCGGTACACTCTGGAATGCATACAACGGATGTTTTGCTCCGGTTTCCTCCAGACTGTCCGATGGAATCCTGGCATTGGGATACTGGTCCGTATACGACCTGTATTATACCGGCGACATGTCCACATTCAGCATGGTATATGACCCTGACCCTCAGACGGGGAACGAAAACCCTAACTGCGTCACTACGGTTTCGTTCAATGATGCCAGGTATTGTGCGATAGGTCTCGGCTCACATTTCAATTACGGTGCAGTGCCTTATTTCTCCGTGATTGACGCTACCACGCCTACGGCAATGTCAGATGCCACACTTTATACTGTCCCTTACAATGACCTTCAGTTCAGCGGTTTCAAGGGGACAGGGGCGACATCTGACGTACTCATGGTGATATCGGAAGACGGATATTACATGGATGTCTATTTCGCTGACGGCAACTATGATGTCATCACATGCTACGAATTCGACTGCATCCAGCAGTAATGTCTGAAAACCGTGATAATTTGATGACAGTATGAATAGAGCATTAAGAAATACTCTGGTTATAATGTTTTCGGCGGCTTTGATCCCGGCCTTGCTTTCATGCGAGGCCGGCGAGAAGCCCGGAGCGGATTCGTTTCCGTCAAACCCTTCTGAACCCGAGGTGTCATCAGGGGAGAAGCCTTGCTATATATGGATAGACGCGGCGGCCAATTTCCCTGATTTCGCGAACAGCCAGGCCAATATACAGAGAGACCTGACCAAGGCTGCGGAAGCCGGTTTTACCGATATAGTCGTGGATGTGCGTCCGACTACTGGTGACGTCCTGTTCAAGACCGACAAGTGTGCCCAGGTGGAATGGCTCGGGGCATGGACTGACAACGGTTACGAGAAAATCACAAGAACATCTTCATGGGATTATCTCCAGGCTTTCATTGACCAGGGCCATGAACTCGGACTGCGTGTCTATGCCGCTTTCAACACCTTCCCTGGCGGCAACACTTCATCGCTCGGGGGCGCCGGTGTCGTTTACCGGGATTCCAAGATGGCGGAACTGGCTACCATGCTGAATACCGAAAAAGGTATAGTAAGTATAATGGATACGGACAATTCGGCCAAGTTCTTCAATCCGGTGCATCCGGACGTGCAGGCTTATGTCATATCTCTGCTCGAGGATCTCGCGGCATATGAGGATCTCGACGGGATAATTCTCGACAGGGGACGTTTCGACGGATTCCAGAGCGATTTCTCCGACTATACCAGGGAACAGTTCGAAGCATATATAGGCAAGACGCTCGTGAACTGGCCGGATGATGTACTTCCGGCAGGATGGTCATCCGGCATACCTTCTCCGGAACCGCAGTATTTCAAGCAGTGGCTTGAGTTCCGCGCCAAGGTCATACATGATTTCATGGAGAAGGCCCGCAATAGCGTGAAGGCCGTGAATCCGGACATCGATTTCGGAGTGTATGTGGGCGGATGGTACGGCACCTATTATGACGTAGGCGTAAACTGGGCTTCTCCGACATATGACCCGAGCAGGGAATACGCATGGGCTTCGGAGAACTATATGAAATACGGCTATGCTGACCATACCGATGTCATGCTCATAGGAGCATACGCATCTCCGGGAAGAGTGGAAGGCAATACCGAATGGACAATGCAGGGATTCTGCTCTCTTGCCGCGCAGAAGACGGCCGGAGGCCCGAGAATCTGCGCCGGAGGGCCTGATGTAGGTAACTGGGACACTGATGACGAATATACGCAGGACCAGGAAAACAGGGCTATTACCGCATCCGTAAAAGTCTGCGCCGATGCTTGCGACGGTTATTTCCTTTTCGACATGATCCATCTGAAGAAAGCTGACCAGTGGCAGTATGCAAAGGCCGGAATAGACCTTCTCCGCGCTTCTGACGAATAACCTTTATCCGAAAAGTGACTGGAGACCTGTCAAAACAACAAAACAATAACTGAAAATGAAAAAGATACTGATATTTCTATCCATGGCATTGATAGCAATGGCTTCATGCACGAAGAAGGACTTGCTTGAAGTGGCTTATATTAATGCTCTTGAAGGTACTACGTTCACTCCTGCTGAGGTTTCCGCCCTCGGAGACGAACTTACCTTCAGTTTCAATACCAACTATCAGTGGCAGATCCGCGGATATTCCACGCTGGGATTCTGCTCTGTGGACCTTCTCAAGGGAGATGCCGGCGATGCGACCATAAAGGTCAAGGTGGCCCCTAACTCTACCGATGCGGTGCGTACGGCAGAATTCGACATACTTGCCGGAGCGGCCGTACAGACGGTCACCATCACCCAGACCGAGACCAATGCCATAGACATAGGTACAACTTCATATACGGCTCCTGCAGGTGGAGGATATATTGAGATTGCCGTAAGCGCCAATATAGACTATACAGTCAATATCCCGTCAGAAATCACGTGGATAAGGAATGCGGCATCCACCAAGGCAATGGAAAGTTCGTTCGTGATGCTGGAAGTGGATCCTAATCCACTGTGGGTGGCACGTTCTGCCGAAGGGATTACTGTTACGGGCAAGGATATCGAGGGCAATGATATCGTTGTCCCTATAACTGTAGGACAGGAAGCAGGTGGCGGTGTCACTACTATTTGGACCAAGACCTTCTCTGCCGACTGGAACTCAGTCGGTACGGCATCCCCATTCCATATTGCCATGCGTGACGGCAAGTTGCTTATGACTGACGGCAAAGACGTTTGGGCAGTTGATCCTGTTTCCGGTGAATATGTCGGGACTGTTACAGTGTCGGGGCTTACGGTTGCACCCCAGTCTATGGCAAGTGACGATGGCGGGAATGTCCTTTTCGCTGCTAATGCAACATGCGGTGCCGCAGGCAGTTTTGTCGTCTATGCCTGGGACGGGACTTCGCTTGAAACCCTCATTGATTTTGACGGCCTGGCTGATTTCTGGACAGGCACTATCGGAAATATCAGGGTTGCAGGAAATATAGACAGTAAGGCAGTGGTATCAGCGGTAATATCAGGATGTAACTGTTTTGTAGCATGGCAGATCGAAAATGGTACGGTAACGGAAATCGTAACAGGTTCGGCCCCATATATCAACAAATATATAGGCGCCGTGACTAACGGAGTAGTACAGCCTGTATCTGATGATATTTCAGATGGCCTGCTGTTTATAGGATATAATGGCGAATACTCGCTTTACTATAACGGTGATATCAGGAATGCTACCGGAAGCAACTGGACCGCTGTCATCAATCCTGGCGGAAACGGAAACAATAATTATGACAGCATGTCAGTCGTTGAATATGACGGAATAAGATATTGTGCGGTAGGCCAAAACGATCACTTCGGATATTCCAACCCTACAGTATATCTGTTCGATATTACGGACATGTCCAATGTATCCCTCGCATATACGAATACATTTGCAGGCTCTTTCACCAGAGT
>DVIP01000032.1 GCA_018711225.1 Candidatus Cryptobacteroides intestinipullorum
GCGTAAAAACTGTCAAAGACATTCTGATAGTCCTAAAAATGGTGATGAAGTTCGGAGTTAAAAATGAGTGGATGGCCTATTATGAATGGGATATAAAGTACCCCACGACCTCCACCGGCAAGGAACTGGAAGTGCTGTCTGTCGCAAATCACCGAAAGATTCTGAACTATATCCAAAGTCACTTCACTTTTACTGGACTGGGAGTTTATATCAGCCTTAGTACAGGGCTGCGTATAGGTGAAGTCTGTGCATTAAAGTGGAGCGATGTTAATGTTGCGGACGGTACGATAACAGTCAGTCGCACGATTGAACGCATCTACATCATTGAGGGAGAGAAAAAGCATACAGAACTTGTCATCAACTCGCCCAAAACAAAAAACTCTTGCCGTGAAATTCCCATGAGTAAGGAGTTGCTTGCCATGATAAAACCTTTGAAAAAGGTAGTCAATGACAATTTCTATGTGCTTACCAATGATGAGCGTCCAACAGAACCACGCACATACCGCAATTACTATAATGAACTAATGGCAAAACTAGGCATTCCCAAACTGAAATATCACGGGCTGCGCCACAGTTTTGCCACTCGTTGTATTGAAGCAGGGTGTGATTACAAAACAGTCAGTGTGTTGTTAGGCCACTCCAACATTTCTACTACGCTCAACCTTTACGTTCACCCCAATATGGAACAGAAGAAGCGTTGCATTGCCAGAATGTTCAAATCGTTAGCCAAATAGCCCCGTCATCAGCGAGTCAGTTCCTTCACTGCATCCGTGAAGCGGGAGGCCGTCTCTACGGATATTGTCAGCGACGGCAGCAGCCTTATGACCTTGGGACCGGCAGCTCCCGTGAAGAAATGCTTCTCGAACAGCAGCCTGTCCCTCAGGTTTTCATAGCCCTCCTTCACTTCCAGCCCGATCATCAGCCCGCGCCCCCTGTATTCCAGGAACGGATGTACCGGATGCCCGTCAGGGCAGAGCGCGTTCCTGAACCACTCTCCAACCTTGGCGGCATTCTCCACCAGATGTTCGCTTTCCATAATCTCGAGGACTGCAATGGCTGCAGCACAGGCCAGATGGTTGCCTCCGAACGTGGTGCCGAGCATGCCGTACTCAGGCCTGAAGGCCGGGGATATGAGCACGCCTCCGATTGGGAAGCCGTTGGCCATGCCTTTGGCTGTGGTAACCATGTCAGCACGGATTCCTGCATGCTGGTGAGCGAAGAAAAGTCCGGTACGACCGTATCCGGACTGTATCTCGTCCAGTATGAGCACCGTACCTGTCTTGTCGCAAAGCGACCTCAATGATCTCAGGGAATCGTCTGATGGCTCGTGGATTCCTGAAACACCCTGGATCCCTTCAATGATGACTGCCGCAAACTCCCTGGACATGAGGGCCTTTTCAGCAGCTTCCATGTCATTCAGCGGTACGAAGACCACATTGGAGGTGGCATTGAACGGGGATTGGATCTTCGGATTGTCAGTCACGGCCACTGCTCCTGATGTCCTGCCGTGAAACGCATGTCCGAAGGCAAGGACTTTCGCCCTTCCTGTCTGGAAAGAAGCCAGTTTCAGGGCGTTTTCATTGGCCTCGGCCCCTGAATTGCAGAGGAAAAGCGAATAGTCTTCATATCCGCTGGCCTTGCCGAGTTTCCGGGCCAGTTCCTTCTGGAGAGAGTTCTGCACGGCATTCGAATAGAAACCGAGCTTTCCCAGCTGCCTGGTTACCGCTTCCACATAGTGCGGATGGCAGTGTCCGACCGAAATGACGGCGTGTCCGCCGTAAAGGTCCGTGTATTCTTCTCCGTTTGCGTCCCACAGAGTGGTGTCAAGCCCTCTGACAGGTTCGATGTCCCATAGTTTGTATACTTTGAATAAGTCCATTTGTTATGTTCCCCTTTTTGCTATTTCGTTATGCAGGAGCTTTCCCTGCCCTTTATCCGTGCGAATGTGCGGAATCAGAATGCCGAGGCCTTGAGCTTCAGGCCCGCGGTCTCTTCAAGACCGAACATGAGGTTCATGTTCTGGACGGCCTGTCCGGACGCGCCCTTCACCAGATTGTCTATCGCCGAGCTGACATGCACATATCCGTCATGCAGTTCCACGTGCAGCAGTCCCTTGTTCGTGTTTACGGCTTCCTTCATCGAAATCCCTTTGGCCGAATGGAATACGAAAGGGGAGTCCCTGTAGTATTCCTCGAAAATCCCGACGTATTCCTCTTCAGACACTCCCGCAGCCGCCCTCGTGTATACGCTGGCGAATATGCCTCTCGGAAAATCGCCTCTTACAGGTACGAAATTCACTACCGGTTCCTTTCCGAGATATACGGCGATATTCTTCCTGATTTCACCGAGATGCTGGTGCGTGAACAGCTTGTATATAGAGATGTTGTTGTCCCTGTAGCTGAAATGCGAGGTCTCGGCCAGCTTTTTTCCGGCTCCCGTGGATCCTGTTATGGCTGTGACATGTATTTCGTCGTTTATCAGCCCGGAACAGGCCAGAGGCAGAAGCGCGAGCTGTATGGCTGTGGCGAAACATCCCGGATTGGCTATGTCATGCGCCTTCCTGATGTTTTCCCTGTCGGCTTCGCAGAGACCGTAGACGAATTTCCGCCCCGCATAGTCCCCGTCGAGCCTGAAGTCGTTTCCCAGGTCAATGATCCTGCATGAACTGCTGATTTCATGAGTGTCGATGAACTCTCTCGAAAGCCCGTGTCCGAGACACAGGAAAAGCACGTCCGGATTCCCGATGCCGGTTCCGAATTTCAGGTCAGTCTCTCCGATCAGATCCCTGTGGACATCGCTCACCGGGGTGCCCTCCGACGATGTCGTCGTCGCCGCCGTTATTTCTACGTCAGGATGACGGAGAAGAATCCTGAACAGTTCGCCTCCCGTATATCCCGTACCTCCTGCTATTGTCGCTTTTATCATTTCCGTCAAATTATCGTTGGCAGGGGATGGCCGCGAAGTCATCCCCGTTCCCGTTGTTAATCCTTCACTACATCCTCTGCGTGTTCACCGTTCACGCTGTAATATATCTTGAGCGGATTGGCGAGAACTTTCGTGAAACCTACCACGTCTGCACCTGTGTACGACTTGTTGATTTCCCCGTATGAGCCGAATTTCGAACTCATGAGGTCATGACTGCTTGAGCAGCCGAGGACTGCGAAATGATACGGCATCAGAGCCACTTCCACTTCACCGGTCACATTCTTCTCGATATGGTCAAACATGGCTTCCATATCACGGAGAACAGGGTCGAGATACATGGCTTCATGCATCTGCTGTCCGTACCAGCCTGCTATCTGGTCTTTCCAGTAGAGCTGTCCTTTCGTAAGCACATGCTTTTCGAGCAGATGATGCGCCTTGATGATGATTAGCGGAGCTGCGGCCTCGAATGCCACACGGCCCTTTATGCCGATAATGGTGTCGCCCACATGTATGTCGCGGCCTATTCCGAACGGAGCGGCAATGTCCCTGACTTTCCTTATGACATCCACCGGAGACATCTTCTCTCCGTTTACAGATACAGGTTCTCCGTCTTCAAAACCTATTTTGATGTGCTCCGTTGCCGTCTTGGTGACCTTGGTAGGGTAGGCTTCTTCAGGCAGGTATCCGTCTGAAGAAAGCGTCTCCACGCCGCCTATGCTGGTCCCCCACAGTCCCTGGTTGATGGAGTATTTGGATTTCTCCCACGATGATTCGTACCCGTGTTTCTGCAGGTAAGATATTTCCTCCTGCCTTGTGATGGACAGTTCCCTGATAGGGGCGATTATCTTTACCTCAGGCGCGAGGATTTCGAACACTATGTCGAATCGTACCTGGTCGTTGCCGGCTCCCGTACTTCCGTGTGCGACATAGGATGCACCGATTTTCTTGACGAGCTTCAGCACTTCGAGAGCCTGGAACACGCGTTCTGAACTTACTGAGAGGGGATAAGTGGCATTCTTCAGTATGTTTCCGTATATCAGGTACTTGATACCGTGCCTGTAATATGTGTCCACGGCATCGATGTTGGTATGTGATGCCGCTCCGAGAGTGAGGGCCCTCTGCTCTATTTCCTTTTCCTCTTCCTTGGAAAATCCGCCGGTGTTCACCATTACGGTGTGGACCTCAAGTCCCTTTTCATTTTTCAGGTAAGGCACACAGAATGAAGTGTCCAGACCTCCGCTGAATGCAAGTACGACTTTGTTGTTCATATCACTGTTGTTTTTAAGTTTCTTTTATTGTGCTGCCCTGATTCCCGCATCCTGTACGGCAATATGTTCTGCCGGGTCGTACAGAAGTCCGGTGCACAGGCACATCTTGTAATTGTTGTTCTGGAGGATAGGGAAGTTCTTGCATCCCTGGCATCCTTTCCAGAATTCGGGGTCGTGAGTCAGCTCCCCGAACGGTACGGGCCTGAAACCTATCTCGTAGTTCATTTTCATGACTGCCGCCCCTGTCGTGATGCTGAATATCTTGGCATCCGGGTATTTTTCCCTGGAGAGCCTGAATATCCTCTGCTTGATACGTTTGGCAAGTCCGATTCCCCTGAATGCGTGAGCCACTATCAGACCCGAGTTGGCTACATATTTTTTCCCTTCCCAGGTCTCGATATAGGAGAATCCTGCGAATTTCCCGTTCTTGGCTATGGCTATCACAGCCTTTCCCGCTTTCATCTTCCCGACTATGTATTCAGGAGAGCGCTTCGCTATTCCGGTACCTCTTTCCTGTGCCGAAACATACATTTCATCACAAATCTCCTGTGCATACTTGGCGTGGCCGTTGTTCGCCACTACAACATCGATTTCCATTTCTGCGTTATGATTTTTTTTCTGTTTTTTTCAAGAAACAATAAAGTCCCTAACGGCAAGACAAACCTTGATTGTCAATTGCAATTAATGCTTTACTATATGTATCTGTGATTTGGGAAAAATGAGGGTTTCCTTAATGTCGCCCTCCTAGATTCGGACCATGACAGATGCTCTGGCCGCGCCTCGTCGGACTCTCATGCCAGGCGTCACTATGGAGAATATGTTTGTCCTTGAATCCATATCGGGTGCAAACATACGAATTATTTTTTGAAAACGCCGGAGTTTTCAAAAAATATTTGTCATCTTTGTCAAGGATTTGAAAAGTTTACAGCGAATTGGGAAAGAAGAAGTCTATATCGGGGGGCGATCCAGCTTTCATGAGCCGGGAAAAGGATTCCCTGATAAGGAGGAACCGGCAGGTCATCTATTTGAATGATAAGGAAATGGCTGCAATAAGCGAATATTGCAGCCGTTTCAAGGTCAATACCAAATCCGTACTGTTCCGTCAGGCCATCATGGAGAAAATCCTGAAAGGCCTCGGTTCAAATCCTCCTACACTGTTCTAGCGTCGTTCAGGCGATTCCGTTCTGCCAGTCAATGTTTTCTCCCCGCATCAGTCTCTTCTGGCGAGACCTATATAATAAAGCAGGGTGGCAAGCGAGCCGATTGCGGCTATCACGTATGTGTATGCGGCCCATTTGAGGGCGTCTATTGCCATAGGCTGGGTCCTTTCATCAGTGATTCCGGCATTCCTGAGCCATGCTACTGCCCTTGAGCTTGCATTTATCTCTACCGGCAGCGTCACGAAACTGAACAGAGTGGTGAGGGCGAACAGCGCGATTCCGAACCAGAGAAGCCCCGGAAAGACACTCATCAGGATGACACCGAGAAGAAGCACCCACTGTACGATGTTCGACGCGAAGTTCACGACAGGCACGAGCGCCGACCTGAATTTCAGCGGGGCATATCCTTTCGCGTGCTGGATGGCATGTCCGCATTCGTGCGCCGCGACGGCAGCCGCAGCTACGGAACGGCTGGAATAGACTGCTTCACTCAGGGCCACGGTCTTGTTCACCGGATTGTAGAAGTCCGTAAGCATGCCTTTCGTAGGGACAACCGTCACATCATGGATGCCGTTGTCATTGAGCATTTTCATGGCAATCTCCGCACCTGACATCCCGTTGCTTGTCGGTACTTTCGAATATTTGTTGAATCTGTTCGTGAGCATGCCCTGGACTGCGAGACTCAGAAGCATGATGGCTATAAGGATAAACCAGATATTCATAATATGTCGTATTTTCTGTTAAATAATTCCAAACTGTCAACAATATACAAAAACTGCGCCTGCCCGATATTGCCGCCGGAAGACTGACAATTTCCGGAATAAAAACAGATACTGATATAAAAATTGGAACGGTCTGTAAAATTTGATATTTTTGCATCCGTTTTGGCGGAAATCTTCCGGAATATGTTCCAGTGTCGCCGGGAGATTTGCATGTGCCGTATATTTAACGTAATAGGGATGAGAGAAGATGATTTTTCCAGGCTTGAGATAAACCTGTCGAATTGTCTGATGAATTACAGATATTTCAGGTCGCATCTGGCTCCTGAAACGAAAATGCTTGTTCTGGTCAAGGCCAATGCTTACGGACACGGAGCTGTGGAGTTCGCGTCCATGATGGAAGAAGCAGGGGCGGACTATCTGGCCGTGGCCTATCCGGTAGAGGGCGTGGAGCTCCGCAAGGCAGGTATCAGGACTCCGATACTGGTGCTTACTGCAGGCACCGACTTTTTCGAGGAAATCATAGAGTACGGACTTGAACCGGGGATACCGAATCTTGTAACACTTGATGAATTCTGTAAGGTCCTGGATGCGAAGGGAATAACTGATTATCCGGTTCATATAAAGCTCGATACCGGAATGCACCGTCTCGGTTTCATGAC
>DVIP01000033.1 GCA_018711225.1 Candidatus Cryptobacteroides intestinipullorum
CAGGGAAGGGTGCTCCGCATGCCTCTGGCCATGCCTGACATGCTTGACACATTCGGTTCTTTCCGTTTCGGGGATTGGAGGATAACGAATTTTGAAATGGAAGGTTCGGCCATTGCAGGGATTGCAGCACATCTGGGTCACAATGCGGGTACTGTGTGCTGCATTATCGCGAACCGTTACCTGAAGTCCAGCAATCCGGATTACAAGCCGCAGGTGCGCAGGCTGATAGAACTTTCTCTGGACAGGCTGGCACGGTAATATGACAGTTCCGGCAGATTGCAAATCTGCCGGAACGTTTTTTTGCGGAACGTTTTTTTTCAGAACGTTTTTTTTCAGAACGTTTTTTGTCGGGTTTCCGGATTTTTCGTTTGGCTTTCGTATTTCCTAGAGCCGTATTTCCTAGAGCCGTATTTCGTACAGCCGTATTTCGTAGAGCTGTATTTCGTACAGCCGGATTTGCAATCCGGCTGCGTAGTGTTGCCTGCCGCTGCGTATTCCTGCAGGCTTATCTGCCGCCGTAAAGCTCCTTGCGGGACTGGCTTCCGTTCCTTATTATTGACGGGTCGTCCACGGTCATGTCCACGATGTAGTCGAGTCCCTTCATTACATTGTCTTCAAGGAACTTGAACTGGTATGCCGTACTGGCATCCATTGCTGCGGCTATTTCGTGCCCGCAGTCCAGATAGCGCAGAATATTGTAATTGTATCCGAATCTGGCGAACCTTTCAGCTATTTTGTCGGAACCGAAGAATCCCAGATTGAAGAACTTTATCTGTCTGTAGTTCACGAGTTTGTCATCGGTGCCGTGCAGCATCAGCGTAGGTGCGGGAGCCTCCCTGTATTTCAGCTTGCCTTTCCTGGAGAGTATTCCTCCGGAAAAAGACATGACTCCAGCATATCTGAAGCCCTCCGGAAGCGAGGCGGCGTATGAGCTGCCGTTAGAGAGTTCATAGTCGGCCTGCAATACCGTGATGGCACCTGCAGAGGACCCGCTTATAACCATGTTGTCAGGCTCCACCCCCAGGGTTTCGGCATTCTCTATGATAAATTCCGTGGCGGAGTAAAGGTCTTCCACAGCCAGGTGTATGGCCTTGTCCAGGATGTCCACCTGCCCGATACCGACCTTGTCGGCACCTTTCAGTCCCAGCCGGTAGTCTATGGCTATTATCCTGTAGCCGTTGTCTGTCATCTGCCTGTACCATTTGGTGTAGAACGGTTCGTCCCTTCTCCCCGTGATGAAACCGCCTCCGAACATGAATATTATGGCCGGTTTCTTCTTCCCGTCTATCTCGGTCACGCTTCCCTCAGCAGGATCATACACGTCCATGAACAGTTCGCATGTGTCTCTCTGCGCGAACATGTATGTCGCATCAGGCAATATCGCCTTCTCTTCCGGATTTCCTGCAGCGGCGGCAAACGTAATGGCCAGAGCGCCTGCGGCCGATATGATTCTCTTTTTCATTGTGGCAAAATATTTTTCTGTTTCCAAAATCCATCCTCCTGCCGGGAGAGTCCTCGGCTATTTCCCATATCCGGCCTCCGGCCAGTCCAGAATAGCTTTTCCGAGTTCTTCAGGACAGGCGCAAAGCAGCTGCGGATGCCAGGCTTCGAGCTCTTCCCTGGATCTGAATCCCCAGCAGGCTCCTGCCGTGACCACCCCGGCGTTCAGTCCCGTTTCCATGTCCACATCCGAATCGCCCGCATACAGTACCTCTTCCGGACGTATTTCTCCGTAGGCTTTTTCTATTTCTCTTACTATGCCGGAATCGGGCTTGATGGGTTTCCCGTCCCTTTGTCCCAGAACCTTCACGAATTTCCTTTCTCCGAAGAACCTTTGCACCAAGGCTTCCGTCCCCTCCTGGTATTTGTTCGATGCGACTGCGATGGCTATGCCGCGGTGTTCCAGTGTTTCCAGCATTTCCGGTATGCCGGGGTACGGTCTGGTAAAGTCTGTCTTGTGCTCGTTATAGTACGGGACGAAATGTGACTTCATCTTCAGCACCATTTCTTCGGATTTCATTCCTTCCGGAAGTGCGGCCCTGAAAAGATTGTATATGCCCCTGCCTACCAGCATGTTGTATTCTTCAAGACCTCTGACGGGACAGCCGCAGGCTTCCAGAGCATAATTGCATGCCCTGCCCAAGTCCTCTATGGTATTGAGAAGAGTCCCGTCAAGATCGAAAATAGCCAGTTTTATTTTTGTTTGTGCCATACTTTGGTACATTGAGATACTACTTTTGTATCGTAATCAGAAAACAATATTAAATTTCAAAGTCATGAAAAATACAGAATTTTCACTTGAGTCCGTCGGTACATTCATTTCTTCGGAGCAGTCACTGGACAATCTTATGGATCTGGTGAAGGAGCTTGACCTGGAGCTCATGTCCGTCAGCCTCTCATAGACGGGTGGGTGTTTTTCCTGTCCTTGTCAGTCACAATGCAGAGCCTGCGCGCTGCCTTGTCCGGAGCCGGTTTTTCCAGGACCTTTTCCGAGATGATAAATTCGGAAACGGGATCTTCTATGAACTTCTGAATGGCTCTTTTCAGCGGCCTGGCCCCGTATGCGGGATCATAGCCTTCTTCCAGCACCAGCTCCCTGGTGGCTGCGGGAATGACCAGCGTGTAGCCGGCTGCCGACACCCTTTTCCTCAGGTCCTGCAGACCGATGTCCAGGATTCTGTCCAGGTCTTCTTTTGACAGCGATCTGAAGAAAATCTGCTCGTCAATCCTGTTGGTAAATTCCGGAGGGAAAAGTTTCCTGATGGATTTTTCCAGAATGCTTTTCTTCCTTTTTTCCGCCGAACCTGCCGAGGTGGCATAGCCGAGTCCGGTGCCGAAATCGTCTATCTCACGGCTTCCCACATTGG
>DVIP01000034.1 GCA_018711225.1 Candidatus Cryptobacteroides intestinipullorum
CAATAGGCCAGCCGCCTCCCCAGCCAGTATCTATCGCCCACCAAAGGGTTTTACCGTCTATCTGTACATTTCCCTTCAAGCCGACCAAATTGTCATTTGTCCCATTTGCCGTTTCTCCGCCGAATCTTATCATCAGGATTATTCCGTCGGCTCCCCAGTTGTTGATGTCGAAATATCCGCTGCTGAGGTCCACATCGGAGAATGTCCATGTGAAGGTTCCGTACTTCCACAAATCCCGGGACTTGACGTATGCGGTACCGTTCTGGGCGGACAATGTGTTTCCTTCCATTGTCGGCGTCCCGACAGGGGTCGCGAAGGATTCCTGGCTGATTGTCAGAGTCTGCGGCTCCACATCAATGGTCTCGTCATCGGATTCAAGAGTGATGGTGTAGGTCTTGGTATTGATGTACTTCGAATAAGGAAGGGTCACCGAGAACTCTCCAGGGCCGCTGCCCGATGCGGTATTGAACGTCACGTCCGGGTCATCGCATGAGACTTTCCACATCATGGTGGCGTCTACGGCGAATGTCTTGGTTTCACCGCTGTAGCTGAATTGGGTATCCCCAACCTCACCGAATGCCAGACGGACACCTCCTTCCTGGACGATGTTGATTGTCCGGAAGTCATCTTCCGTCTCGACTCTGACTGTGGCAGTGCGTCTGTCGCTTCCCGGTCCGGCCGATGCAGTGACAGTCACCGGAGTATCGGAGCCGTCCCCTCTGTCCGGACTGAAACTGATCCAGGTCTGAGGGCATGAGATGGTCCATGCCTTGTTTGAAGTCACGGTAAAGGTCACATTGCCGCCATCCTCAGGTATTTCTCCGGATGGAGCGGATATTTCCAGATTGCTTTTCCCGTTCTGTGTGATTTTTACAGGCACAGGATCTTCCACACCCTCGGCAATGACGGAAAGTGTGGCAGTACGCGGATTTTCGTCCGTATTGTCATCAAGAGTCACGGTAATGTCAGCGACAAGCGAACTGGTGGCGCTGGCGCCCGGGGAAACGGTACACCAGGCTTCGGAATCGCTTTCAATCTGCCACGGAGTATTCGAGCTGATGCTGAATGTGACCGGATCAGCGGATTTGGACGCCACGATGTATTCCGATTTGGCGTCTACGGTTATCTTGGGAGCCTGGTCCGGCTGCGAGTCTATTTCCGGTGTCTGATAGCATCCGGAAAGCATAAGGATTCCGGCGGCACAGACGGCTGGTTTAAGGATAGGGTTGTTTTTCATTTTCTATTGTGTTTTAGCATTTGTTTTCATCATTATGGTTTACCATCCCTGATTCTGAGGCGCCAGGTTGGCATTCTTGTAGATCTCGGACTGAGGTATTGGATAGAGGTTCATCTTGTCTGACCAGGTCCTGTATTCGTACAGGAATTTTCTGTAGGAATAGGAACTTCCGGACTCCTGTGTAATCTCCACTCCGTAGATTTCGGACTGCGTATCGGAACCTATTTTCCATCTGCGTACATCCCAGAAACGATGGTCTTCAAAGGCGAATTCGACACGCCATTCATTCCTCAAGGCTGCAATGAACCCGTCCTTGCCGGAAACGGTCACATCCGGCATTCCGGCATTGCTCCGCACCTGGTTCAAGGCCCATCTGGCCGAATAAGGGTAGTCGGCGTCGGTGTAGTCCGGGTCTCCAAAAGCCTCGACCATCGACTCGGCATAGGTCAGAAGCGTCTCGGCGTAGCGGTAGACTACCCAGTGATGCTTGTTGGTGACCTCGGCGTCAGGGTCGAAACTGGTGCTCTCCTGCACATATTTCCGAAGGAAGTAACCTGTCGGAGAGCCGCCGTCGGACACGGCCGCATCGTCACGTCCACCCTTGTACAGGGCTATGACGGAGCCTTTGAAGGCATCTCCGTTGCAGAGGACGGTACGTGTGAAACGCGGGTCACGGTTCAAATAAGGACGGGCCGGATTGAAGTCCGGGTCATCGCTAACCCATCCCGAAGCCTCCAGAGTCACGGAATAGCCGTTCCTTGTCTGGAAGGCATCCACAAGATTCTGGGTAGGGAAAGTGCCCATGGTGACCAAAGAGCCGTTTTTCTGCCCCTCAGTGAAGCGGATAGGGAAATTGTAGACCTCGAAATTGGTAGAGTTGTCGTTCTGGCGGGCAAGCACCACTTCCGGGGAAGTCGGGTTGTTGCACTTGTCGGCAGGATCGAGAGAGTAAAGACCTGTCTGTATCAGGTCGAGGGCCGCCGAAGCCGAACGCTTCCATTTTTCCGTATCCATGGAAGGGTTGTGCAGTTCGCTGGCTGCATACAGGAGGGCCTTGGATTTCAGGGCCAAGGCAAAGCCGCGGGTAATCCTGCCCGTCTCGCTGTTGGCGACATCCCTGTACGTGTCAGGGAGCTTCGGAGCACAGGCATCGCACTCGGACACGATGTATTCCACCACGTCGTCGAAAGATGTCTTGTCTATGCTGTTCGCCTGCTCGATATCCAGTTTCTCCAGAGGCATGGCGATGTCGCCGTACCTTTTGGCAAGCTCAAAGAAAAAGAATGATCTGAGAATCCTCGCCTCGTACGTAAAATACTGCATCTGGTCGACCCAGTTCTGGTAGTCAGGGTCTTTCTCAAAACGGGAAAAGTCCGTCTGCGCGAATGACTGCATGAACTCGTTGGCCGCCCTGATACCGTAATAAAAGGTCCAGGCATCGTCCACCGTGTTCAGTGCGGACCAGCTTCCGTTGTTCATATATTGCACCGATCCGCCGGTGTCTCCGAATTCCGCGTCATCGCTGGCACAGTCCCGCATTGCCCCGCCTATCGTCCCGAAATCCTGAGGGATATAGGAATAGACATGCGTCAGCATCTGTTTCGTCTCGTCGAAATAGGAGTAGACGTTGTCAAATGAGCGCAGTCCGTTCGTTTCGTCGAATTCGAGGTAACTGCAAGATACGGCAGAGATGGCCGCAAATGCTATTGATATGATTTTCAATGTTTTCATCGTATTCTCCACCGTTAAAAGTTGAACTTCAGTCCTACGAAATAGGATCTCAATGCAGGATATGTCCTGCCGCCGATGACCTCGGGATCAAACATCTTGAGGCTGTCTATCGAGAAAAGGTTGGTCCCCTGCACGTACAGCTGCATCTCGGCGAACTTTATGAGACTCTTCGGAAATGTGTAGGCAAATGTCAGGTTCCTCAGTTTTAGGAACGAGCCGTCGCGGAGCCAGAGGGAGTTGTTCACGTAATTGTTCTCGTTCGACTGGGTGGTCAGACGCGGAATGGTCGCTGTGCCGGAAGTTTCCGGTGTCCACGGGATCTCATGGTCAAGGAGAGTCTGCGAGACTGTGCTGTTGTTCATCAGCGGCGCGTAGAGCGGAGAATTGAGGACATGGACCGTCACTCCGGCCAGCCCCTGGAAATCCGCGGAGACCTCGAAGCCTTTCCAGCCGAAATTCAGTCCGAAACCGAAATAGAACGCAGGTACGGTGGAATTATACATTTTCACCGCATCATATTCGTCGATGATATTGTCCCCGTTCTGGTCCTTGTATTTCAGGTCACCGGGACGCACTTCCGAGAAGGTCTGCACCGGGCTGTTGTTTATTTCCATCTGGTTATGGAATATTCCCGTGACCTCCAATCCGTAGCACTGGCCGATGGCATTGCCCGTATGGTAAAGGTAGTCATAAGGCTGGTATGCCTGGTTCTCGTTCACGATTTCGGTGGAAAGGAATGAGCCGTTCGCATAAAGTCCATAGGAGAAGTCTCCTATTCTGTCCTTCCAGGACAATGATGCATCGACGCCTCGGTATTTGTAGATGCCGGCACACTGCTGGGCGACATCGATACCTATGACTCCGGAAACGTTTGTCGAAGCCACGAGGACATTGCTTCTTTCTTCGAAGAAGCCTTCGGCATAGAGACTGAGCCTGTTCCCGAATGCCCGGAATTCAGTACCGAATGTCACTTTGCGGAACTTTTCCGGCTCCAGGTCCTCTACAGGGAGGGCGCTTTCCTTCATGCTGTAGTAATGGGCGGCATTGTCCGTGAAATAGTAGGCATTTCCTCCTATATAGGACTGACGGAACAGGTCATGGGACAGGTTGCCGTCCCAGCCCGAGCGGCCGCAGGATGCGAAGACCTTCCAGTGGTCTATCCAGGAGGTATTTTTCATGAATTCCTCACCGGAGATAATCCAGGCAGCATTCACTGCAGGATAGAATCTCATGGCATCGCCCGGCTCCAGGTATGCGGAGCCCGACCAGTCCGTGACGATGCTTGCGGAATATCTGTTGTCGTAGGTATAGGATGCCGTAAGCAGGGCCGAAAGCCATTTGTTCGACACATTCTGGCCGTTGGCTACGTAGGACTGCATGTCATAGATGGCGGCGGCCGATACCGCATGACGGCCGAACGTCCTGGAATAGTCGACCTTGGCCTGGAAGTCTGTCCTCATGTCTATGGAATAGAAGCCGTTGCTGTGACCCAAAGCGCGGGATGGGGTCCCCGTCGTCTCCGGGGAGGTGATGACAGTGCCGTCGTCCGACATGGTGGCGTTTGAGTCCTCGTATATGAATGTCTTGGAGGTCGTGTCGTACATTCTGCCAGTATTCTCGAATGAAATCAGGACTTCCGCAGCAAGACCTTCCGTAAGTATGTCGAGATCCTGTCTGAGAGACATGTTCGCTACGACTGTGCCCGTGGTGAAACGGTAGTTTCCGGTATCGGCAAGGTTGGCTACAGGGTTGGAAGAAGAATATATATCCGTACCGCCCCAGAGTCCGTCATACTGCTTTATGGGGTAGGCGGCTGACGGGGTGGTGTAGACATAGCTCATCGCTATATCTTCACCCCTGGACTCGTTATATTCGCCTATCTTGCCCATGATTCCGAGCTTCAGATGCGTGGTGCGGGTCACTTCCACATCGAAGTTTGACCTGATGCTGAGACGCACGTCGGACGGCATGGTGGAGTAGCGGGAGTCCGTGTTCAGATTCCGGAACAGTCCGATATCGTACATGTAGTCCACCACCGAATAATAGCGGAATTTCTCTGTACCGCCTTCGAATGTAAGTCCGAGACGGTAGTTCGACGTATAGTCCTTGTAGATTTCGTCCCACCAGTTCACATCAGGGTATTCGTAAGGATACTGTCCTGTGCGGAATGCCTCGAGTTCATAGTCATTGTACTGAGGTGAAAGCCCGTCGAGGATCAGTGCCTGGTTCAGTGTCGTGGCATAGGTGTAGGCATCCGCAAATTCCGGGGAGCGGAACTGCGAGTTGATGCCGTACTGGAAATCCGCCCCTACACGGAGTTTGCCGGGAGTGGCCCTGCGGGTGGTGACAAGGACTACGCCGTTGGCACCCCGCATGCCGTACATCGCCGCAGCAGCAGCATCGGTAAGCACGGCTACAGACTCTATCTCGGTGGTGGTGATGTCCCTTAGATTCCCCCTCGGGAAACCGTCCACAAGGATGAGAGGTGTCCTCCCGTGAATCGAGAGGGAGGCAATGTTGTCGTAAGTGGTACCGGAGCCCTGGTAGACGTTCAGGCCTGCTATCTGTCCGTACAGGGCCTTGGCCGCATCTATATCCGGGGATTTCTCGATTACGCTCCTGCCGACGCCTCTGTGCACGAATGCGCTGCTCTTGTCGGAGACTTCGATACCGTAGCCGAGGCTGATAGTATCAAGCCCGCTCTCTATGGTCAAGGTGTCCCTCGGAGCTGCTGCAGCCGAAAGGGCTGCGGCCAATGATATGATAGTTATATGGAATTTTTTCATATTCATGAGTTTGTATTGTTCTGCCTACCAGCCTGGATTCTGGACTATACCGTAATCCTTGTCTACCTCGGTCTGCGGGAATGCCGCCAGATACCATTTCGTGTCCCAGTAAGTAGCCCAGTTCCGGGTCGCGAGTTCCGTACGGATGAAAGTATATGAAACCGGGTTCGTCGTAGTACCGCCTACTCCGGTGACCTGCAGTCCGTACAGCTTCTTGGTGAAGTCTTCCGACCGTCCCCATCTCACGAGGTCGAACCATCTGACTTCCTCATAGCCGAGTTCAAGCGCACGTTCTCTCAGAAGCGCCTCCCTGAATTCTTTCTGACCCAGTCCGGCCTGAAGGTCGGGCAGTCCGACACGGTTCCTGACCGCATTTATCTGCTCGTAGGCAGTGGCATCAGGACCTCCGTTGTATTCGTTTATGGCTTCCGCATAGCTCAGCATCACTTCCGGAAGCCTGAGATAAGGCCACTGCACCGGCTTGCCTTCTCTGTCGCTGTCCTGGTTCAGGATGAACTTCATCTGAAAGAAGCCCGTCCCGACAGTGTAGCTCGGGTGGTTCGTATAGACCGGAGCGACGGAGCCGTCTCTCCAGGTATCACCCGGCACGGCACAGGTCTCGTAAAGCCTCGGCTCCCGGGTAGGGTTTCCGTCAGCATCGTAGAAAGGCTGGCGCGACGGATTCTCCCAGTCGAAGTCTTCAGGGAAGTCAGTGCCGTCATCCCAGGAGAACATGTTCACATAGTTCAGGGTAGGTCCGGAATACTTGGCTTCCGTCAGGAAATTGTCCAGGATATCGCTATTGTAACCCCTGCGGGTGGAGATAAGCACTTCAGTGCCTCCCCTGTCATAGTATGCGGAACGGAACGCCGCCCTATAACCCTTATGTGTGGCTTCCGAAGCCTGCGTAAGCTGATACCTGCCGTTCGCATCGAGTTCCGTGAAGAAAGCCTCGCCCGCATCCATGGCCCTTTTCCATCTTTCCACGTCATAGTTCCCGTAGCAGGTGTATTCGTCGGCCTCCGGATGCCATGGGGTATCGGAGTTGAATGTAGGGCTTGCAGCCCAGAGCAGTATACGTAGTTTCAGTCCCAATGCACCGGCCTTGGTCATCCTGCCGTTCTCGGTACCGTCGTTTTTCCAGTTCAGATACGGGGCAGCCTCGTCGAGCAGCTGCACTATATAGTCAACGGTTTCCGAAAACGTGGCCCGTGGAAAGGTCATATCCTCGTTAGGATCTATCGAGTGTTTGAGGAGAGGGACACCGCCCATGTACCTGAGCAGTTCGGAATATGCTATGGCTATGACCATCTTGGCCTCTGCCACCTTCCTCTGCCTGTCCATGGACGAAAGGTCTGGAACCCTGTCCGCATTTTCAATGTATATCCAGGCATATCGGATGGCGCTGTATTCATTTTCCTCGCCGAACCTGTATGCCTCCGTGCCCCGGTAGTCAGAGCCGATGTTGCTGCCGTATGTACCGTTGTAGTACAGGTTCACCGGTCCGTCGCTCGGGTTGTTCCTGCGGCTGTAATTCAGGTCGGAGATGGACTCCAATATATTGAGACCGAGTTTGTCGTATGCGTGGCCGTTGTCCTTGCCGGTAGGCAGGCCGTACGGCAGGTAGGAGTATGCTTTCGTGAGAACCCTGTCGGCATTTGAAGTAGAGCTGAACATCGTATCCAATGTGGCTCCGGAGCTTTCCGGATGCTCACCGAGAAAGGCATCTCCGAAACGCAGGTCATAGCAGGAGACCTGCAGCAGCAACATGGCTGCGAAAGCTGTGATTATAGATAAATAATGTTTCATTGCACCTGTTTAGAATGTTATGTTCAGCCCGAGACTGTAGATCTTGACAAGAGGATATGCCCCGTTCCTGTCCGTCAGGGCCTCCGGGTCTATAAAATCCAGGCCCGTGAATGTCAGAAGGTTGTATCCTGAGAAAGAGACATTCAGAGACTTGACGCCTGCGGCTTTCAGCCAGCCTTTCCCGGGGAATGTATAGCCGAGGGTGACAGTCTTAAGACGCAGATAGGAGGCATCCCTGAGCCAGAGGGTGGAAGGCTCGGAATTCCAGGTCTCGGATGTTTCCGCTGCACGGGGCAGGGTTCCGTCCTGATGATCCACCGTCCAGCAGTCATCATAGAAATATTTGAGAAGGCCGCGGCCGCCGGCGTTGGTGAAAGGTATCCTGTATTCCAGGTCCATCAGCTTGTTCACATTCGTGGCACCTGTCCACTGCATGGAAAAGTTGAATCCCTTGAAATTGAATCCGGCGTTAAGGCCGAAGACATATTCCGGAATCGTGGAATAGCCGGTGACCATCTTGTCATCCCCGTTTATGATCCCGTCGCCGCTGACATCCTCATACATGGCATCACCGGGATATACCGTCGATGTCGGCTGCGGAAGGTCCGGATTCAGGACCAGCGTACCGTTGGGACCTTCAGTGAAATCGCTGTACTGGTACAGGCGGACGAATTTGTACAGCCCGGTATAGCGCCCCACCGGACCTCCTGTCTGGTTCTGCCATGGAAATACGCTCTCGACTTCGTCCATATAGATAATCTTGTTGCGGGCAAAGGAAACATTTGCAGTCGCGAAATATTCGAAGCCGCTTTTAGTCTTGTCGCTCCAGCCGAGGGACACTTCGTATCCATGGTTGTTCACCTCACCGATATTCAGGGACGGAAGAGTTATCGCTATGATGGACGGAGTGTTGTTAGGCTTCAGCAGGATGCCTGTACGGTGCTCGAAGAACAAGTCGAAATTCAGGGAAAGCCTGTGTCGAAGGAATTCCGCATCGAGTCCGTAGTTCTGTTTGACCGCGGTCTCCCAGGTCACACCGTCGTTGCCGACCGTACCTTCTCCGTATGCCTCGGATGAGTTCGGATTGCTCTCGCCGAAATTGTAGTTTCCGCTGGAACCCCATGTGGTCGGCATGTACATGAATCTCGTGGTACCGAGGTCGTTGCCTACTTTCCCGAGAGAAGCCCTCAGCTTAAGGTAGCTGATGAAATTCTGGCTCTCCATGAAAGGTTCCTCGCTGATGACCCAGCCTATGGATCCGGAGGGGAAAGCTCCGTAACGGGTCTTTCCCGGGGCGAAGTTCTCCGAACCGTTGTAGCCGATGCTCAGATCGGCAAGATATTTCCCCTTGTAGTTATAGGTGGCACGTCCGACGAAACCCACATAACTGTGCGGAATATACTGGTAGGATGAAGCATCGCCCGTGCTGTATCGGGGATAGTAGTCACGGGACTGGTTGTAGAGGAACATGGCAGATACCTTGTGCTGGCCTTTCGGTCCGAATGCCCTGTCCCAGTTCAGTTTTCCCTCAATGTACCAGTTCCTGTCGCGTCCGTTTTCTTCCGCATAGCGCAGGATGTCATCAGTGCCGTCCGGCACGAGAATTATGCTCTTGTCGTAATCCGGATCGGTCATGGGCTTGTCCGGGTCGTCATAGAACGAGGCGTAATATATGCGCTGTATCTCGGTACCCCAGGATTCCCTTTTCTTGTGGGTGTTGAAATTGTTGTCATACGCCCCTTTCAGGGTCAGGGAAAGACCGTCGGTGATGAAGTCCAGTCGCTGGTTTATCTCCACATCGATGTTGAGCGTGGTGTTGTAGTACTGCTCATAGCCGTAGCCCATGAATGTGAAGTAGCCGTCCCTGCCAAGCTCTATCCCTGTCGGCACGGATTCCTCCGGGACCAGGGTCCTGCGTCCGTTTATCAGGCCCGGGCTGACCAATGGCACTGTCCAGATGGTGATGGAGTTCCATTCAGAACCGTCGACCTTTACCGAAAGCGGGGCCTGCTGCTTGCCGACATAGCCTCCGATGTTGAACTTCATCGTAGTACTCGGAGAGAGACTGAAATCGAGGTTCGCGCGGTAGTTGTACCTGTTGTAGCTGTAGTTGTTGTTATAAGGGATGCTTTCGACCTGTTTCAGCACGCCGTTCTGATAGAGGTAGCCCATGGACACGAAGTACCGGGCGTTCTTGCTTCCTCCGGAAATGTTGATATTGTTCTTCGTCTGGACGAAGACATCGTTGAGCACCTTTTCCCTCCAGTTCACGTTCGGATAGAAAAGGGGATCCGAGCCTGTCCGGTAGGCTTCAATGGCATAGTCGGTGAAATATTTCCTGGCATCGGTCTCCCCGTCGTTGCGCATCTTCATGTTCCAGAAGGTGGCGTATTCGTAACTGCCGACCTGCTCCACCATGGCGCACGGCTGCTGGAGTCCGGTATTGGTACTGACGGATATGGAGGGTTTCCCTTCCTGTCCGCGCTTGGTGGTGATGAGGATGACGCCGTTCGCTCCCCTGACGCCGAAGACGGCTGTGGAGGCCGCATCTTTCAGAATGGAAAAGTTTTCGATTTCGTTCGGGTCTATCTGGGAAAAGTCGCGTTCGACTCCGTCGACCAATACAAGAGGCTTCGATGCGGAACTGGACAACGAGCCGACTCCCCTGATGTAGATGTCGGCGGCATCTTCACCCGGCTGTCCCGTAGTCTGTACCGTGGCCACTCCAGGCACGCTTCCCGCAAGTACGTTTGTAATACTCGATACAGGGGGCTTTATGAGTTCCTTGGTGTCCACTACCGCAAGTGAGCCTGTAATGGTCGCCTTGGTCTGCGTACCGTAGGCTATGATCACGACATCATCAAGCTTCTGCATGTCTTCCACCATCGTGACCGAGGCTGTCTCCGGGGATGACGCGGATATTTCCGTGTCGCGGAAGCCCAGACAGGAAAACAGAATGACGGCATCGGGACTGCTTACGGTAATGGAATAGTTTCCGTCGAGGTCGGTAGTGACACCGTTCCGGGTTCCCTTTTCCTGGACGAAGGCCCCGACCACCGGATCGCCGTTGGAGTCCTTTACTGTTCCTTTAAGACTCTTTCCGGCATTGTCCTGCTGCCGTTTCGGCTCCTGTACCGGAGTTTCATCCGGCTTGCTCCAGATGGTTATCTGACGGTTTTTTACCTGATAACCGGTCTTTGAATCCATGATTTTGCCGAGCACGGTGTTTATGTCGGCATTTTTCACGGAAACGCTCACTTTCCTGTCAAGGTCCACTGCACCGTTTTTGAAGACTATACGGTAGCCGTATCCGTCCTCCAGCTGCGCAAAGACTTCCTTAAGCGGGCGGTCCCGCACTTCGAGATTTATGTACCCCCCCCCTTGTGCAAAAACAAGGTCCGGCAGCAACATAAATGCACAAAGCAGGAATGTTGCAAGGCTGTGCCTGCAATTCAGAAATACTTTAGACATATTCAAGTTGTTAATAATAGTGTTATCTTATCATGCGGTTTTTCCGCCTCCGGGATGCTCCGGAATCATTTTTTCCTGACGGCAATACTGTCTTCCCCGACATATTCGTATTTCATGGGCACCATCAGGGAAAGTGTTTGCAGCACCGTATCCATCCCTTTGCCAAGCATCAGCTTCCCGCTCACTGTCTCCCCTGCAAAATCATTCTCCGTACAGGCTACCTCCACACCGTAGTAATGTCCTATCCGGGCCAGTATTTCAGGCACCGGCGTATTGTCCAGCAACAGATAGCCATCAATCCATGACGTATACTCTTCAGGATTTGTTTCCTCTACTCCGCTCGTATTCGACACGGTATCATAAATGAAACGCTGCGACGGGCTTATTCTCGTGCTTGTTTCCTCTCCGCTACCCTTCACCTCCACACATCCTTCGACAAGCACCACAGACTGGATTTCATCGTATGCCGTCACATTGAACGAAGTACCGAGCACCTTCACCTCCATACCGGATGTTTCGAGAACGAATGGTCTCTGCTCGTCCCTGGCTACATCGAAGAAAGCTTCCCCGTCAAGCCTCACATGTCTTTCAGCTTCGTTCCCGGGGATGATCTCAAGGCGCGAGCCGGCATTAAGCCGTATCCGCGTACCGTCGTTCAGCACTGTCAGGCTCTGATGCCCGGAAGGCGATTCCAATGCGGCTATCGCCAACGGACGGCACTCTTCCGCGTCACCGGTACCTGAAAGCCATACGCCAAGGGCCACGGCAGCAGCGGCCGCCACTGATCCTGCCCACAGAAGTATGCGGCGGAATCCTTTTCCGGCAGATTTCCGACCGTCATCCTCTGAAATCAGGATGATATCGTATATTCTCCGCAACGTTTCCAGTTCTTTTCTGTTCGCGTCGCTCTGCCTGACCCATTCCATGACCTGGAGACGTTCGTCCGGCGTCGCGTCTCCCTTCAGATATTTCAATATAATTCTGGAATTCCCGTCCATAAACAATCGTTTGTCCGATGAAATGTCAAATATCACATAATGTCAGTTCGACGAATTATTCTGTTCAATACCAGAGATTCCGTCGAACTGACGTTACGATTTCTTCGAAATCCCTTTCCTTTTTCGTGTCACCCCTCTTAAATTCTCCCCTGCGTAGGGGAGAACTTACGCCGGACTTCGTCCTCTATAGAGGTAATTCTCT
>DVIP01000035.1 GCA_018711225.1 Candidatus Cryptobacteroides intestinipullorum
GCCTTACGGAGTATTGCTCTCCGGCGGGCTGGACAGTTCGATAATCTCCGCCATAGCCGCGAAATTCGCATCCAGGAGGGTGGAATCCGGAGACAGGACCGGTGCCTGGTGGCCGCAGCTGCACAGCTTTGCCGTCGGGCTGAAAGGCTCTCCGGATCTGGAAAAGGCCAGGACGGTGGCGGACAGCATAGGCACTGTGCATCACGAGATAAACTTCACCATACAGGAGGGACTCGACGCCCTGAGCGATGTCATCTATCACATAGAAACATACGATGTGACTACTGTCCGAGCTTCCACTCCCATGTATCTGCTGGCCCGTGTCATCAAGTCCATGGGCATAAAGATGGTGCTCAGCGGAGAAGGGGCAGACGAAATATTCGGCGGCTACCTGTATTTCCACAAGGCGCCGGATGCCAGGGCATTCCATGAAGAGACGGTCAGGAAACTTTCCAAACTGCATCTGTATGACTGTCTGAGGGCGAACAAATCCCTGGCCGCATGGGGTGTGGAAGGGCGTGTCCCGTTCCTGGACAAGGAATTTCTGGATGTAGCCATGAGGCTGAATCCGGCGGACAAGATGTGCCCCGGGAAAACCGTCGAAAAGAAGATTCTCAGGGAAGCCTTTTCAGACATGCTGCCGGAATCCATAGTGTGGCGGCAGAAAGAGCAGTTCAGTGACGGAGTCGGCTACAGCTGGATAGACACATTGAAAATGATGGCGGAAGAATCCGTGTCGGATGATGAAATGGCCCATGCGGATGTGCGTTTCCCGATAAATCCCCCGCGGAACAAGGAAGAATACTGCTACCGGAGGATTTTCGAAAAGCATTTCCCGAGTGAAAGCGCAGCACGGAGTGTGCCGAGTGTACCGAGCGTGGCCTGTTCCACCGCTGAAGCACTGGCATGGGATGCCGCTTTCCAGGGGAAGAACGATCCGAGCGGACGCGCCGTGGCCGGAGTGCATGACATGGCGTACTGAGCGCCGGACGACAAGGGACTTGCCAGGAAGTTTTAATATGTAAGATATCACGCCGATACGGTTATTGATTGTAACGGAATCCGCAAAATCGGATTCAATATTTGCAGGAAAATTTTTTAAACGAAAAAACACCTGAAAAACATATACAGTTTTGGCCGATTCGGACTATTTTTGCAGAAGTTTTTACGGGAGATGGACAAAAGTATAAAATTCACCAAGATGCAGGGAGCAGGGAACGACTACATCTACGTCAATGCGATGCAGTACGAAATCCCCTCTCCCGAAACCGTCGCCCGGGAATGGAGCAGGCCGCATACAGGCATAGGCAGTGACGGGCTTGTCCTCATAGGCAGGTCGGAAACTGCGGATTTCAGCATGAGGATATTCAATGCAGACGGCTCGGAGGCCATGATGTGCGGCAATGCAAGCAGATGCGTGGGAAAATACCTTTACGAAAACGGGCTCACACGGAAAACGGAAATAAGACTTGAGACCCGGTCCGGAATCAGGACTCTTTTTCTGGACGTCACTGACGGCAAGGTCCGGAGTGTATGCGTGGATATGGGCATTGCATCAGGCTTTCGCGAAATGCATGATATGGGAAAATACCGCCGCCACGGTCTGGCGCTGTCTGTCGGCAACCCGCATTTCGTCATCTTTACGGACGATGTGGAAGGTACGGACCTGGAAAAAGAAGGGCCGGTGCTGGAGAACGATCCGGCATTTCCTGACAGGACCAATGTGGAATTCGCCCAGATTCTGGGCAACGGCAGGATAAGGATGCGCGTCTGGGAAAGAGGTTCCGGCATCACCGAAGCCTGCGGGACAGGAGCCTGCGCCACGGCATCCGCGGCATTGTACCGAGGGCTGGCCGGAAACGAGACTGAAATCATAATGGACGGAGGCAGTCTTCTCATCAGGATTACCCCTGAAAAGCATATTCTGATGACAGGCCCGGCGGTCAAGGTTTTTGAAGGGACGATTGAAGGTTTTTAATTAAAAGAGGAAAGGAATATGGCACTTGTCAATGAAAATTTCTTAAAACTGCCCGGAAGCTATCTGTTCGCGGACATTGCAAAAAAGATACAGTCATTCAAGAAAGCCTATCCTGAAGTCAGACTTATAAGGCTGGGCATCGGCGATGTCACCAGACCGCTTCCGGAAGTCTGCATAAAGGCCATGCACAAGGCAGTGGATGAAATGTCGAATGCCGCCACCTTCAGGGGCTACGGTCCGGAGCAGGGGTATGATTTTCTTATCAATGCCATCATCCACAATGACTACCAGCCCAGGGGCGTGCTTCTGGACAAGTCCGAGGTATTCATAAACGACGGGGCGAAAAGCGACACCGGCAATTTCTGCGACATCCTGAGCACAGACAACAGCGTAGGAGTCACCGACCCCATATATCCGGTCTATGTGGACAGCAATGTCATCGACGGACGTGCGGGAGACATCAGCAGGGACGGGCACTGGAGCAATATCACTTACATGCCGTGCACGGCAGAGAACGGATTCGTGCCGCGCATTCCAGACCATCGTGTGGACATAGTGTACCTGTGCTACCCGAACAATCCCACCGGGACAGTGCTCACCAAGGAACAGCTGAAAGAATGGGTGGACTACGCCCTGGCCAATGACACCCTGATACTTTACGACTCCGCATACGAGGCTTTCATACGAGACGAGCATATCCCGCACTCCATATATGAAATAAAGGGAGCGAAAAAATGCGCCGTGGAGTTCAGGAGTTTCTCCAAGACCGCAGGCTTCACCGGGGTGAGATGCGGATATACCGTCATACCGCACGAGGTCAGCGGAGCTCTCCTGGACGATTCGAGAGTGAATCTGAAGGAGCTGTGGTACAGAAGGCAGTGCACCAAATTCAACGGCACCAGCTATATAACCCAGAGAGGGGCCGAGGCCATATACACTCCTGAGGGCAAAAAACAGGTAAAGAAAATCATCGACTACTATCTGGAAAACGCCAGGATAATGAGGGAGGGTCTGCAGAATGCCGGACTGACAGTCTACGGAGGGGTAAATGCCCCGTACATCTGGCTCAAGGCACCGGAAGGCAAGACATCGTGGGAGTTCTTCGACTATCTTCTCCGGAAGGTGAATGTGGTGGGCACCCCGGGTTCCGGATTCGGTCCGAGCGGAGAAGGCTATCTGCGGCTGACGGCATTCGGTGAAAGATACGATTGCATAGAGGCCATGGAACGCATAAAGAAAAACCTGAACAGATAAAATTACAACACATATCATTTATGTCAACTTTAAGATTCAAAATGGTAGAGACGGCTTTCGGCAAAAAGCCGTTCCCGGTGGAGCTTCCTGAAGGACGCCCGTCAGAGTATTACGCGATGTATGTGTTCAACAGGGAGAAAATGTTCAAGTATCTCTCTGCTGACGTCTACGCCAAACTGATCAATGTGATCGACACAGGATCGGCTCTGGACAGGAGTATTGCGGACGAAGTGGCTGCCGGAATGAAGAGATGGGCAGTGGAAATGGGCGTGACCCATTATACGCACTGGTTTGCCCCTCTGACAGAAGGCACCGCGGAAAAACATGACTCATTCATCGAGCATGACGGAAAAGGCGGTGTAATCGAAGAATTTACAGGAAAACTTCTTGTCCAGCAGGAGCCGGACGCCTCATCGTTCCCTAACGGAGGCATCAGGAACACCTTCGAAGCCCGCGGATATTCCGCATGGGATCCGTCATCGCCTGCATTCATAATAGACGACACGCTCTGCATCCCGACCATATTCATCGCATATACGGGAGAGTCGCTCGACTACAAGGCCCCTCTTCTGAAAGCCCTGCGGGCCGTAGACAAGGCAGCCGTAGAGGTATGCCGATACTTCAATCCGGAAGTGAAGAAAGTCTGCGCATATCTGGGATGGGAACAGGAGTATTTTCTGGTGGATGAAGGTCTTTATGCCGCAAGGCCCGACCTGCTGCTGACCGGCAGGACACTCATGGGACATGACTCCGCCAAGAACCAGCAGCTGGAAGACCATTATTTCGGGGCCATACCTACCAGGGTGGCAGCCTTCATGAAAGACCTGGAGATAGAGGCACTCAAGCTCGGCATCCCGGTCAAGACGAGACACAACGAAGTGGCTCCGAACCAGTTCGAGCTCGCGCCTATCTTCGAGGAATGCAATCTCGCCAACGACCACAACATGCTCATCATGTCCCTCATGCGCAAGATTGCCAGGAATCACGGATTCCGCGTGCTCCTGCATGAAAAGCCGTTCAAGGGAGTGAACGGAAGCGGAAAGCACAACAACTGGTCTCTCGGCACAGATACCGGGCTGGCACTCATGTCACCTGGAAAGGATTTCACGAGCAACCTCAGATTCGTCACGTTCATCGTGAACACACTTATGGCGGTATACAGGCACAACGGACTGCTCAAAGCCTCCATAGCAAGCGCCAGCAATGCCCACAGGCTCGGTGCCAACGAAGCCCCTCCTGCCATCATTTCCAGTTTCCTGGGCACGCAGCTGTCATCAGTGCTGAAACATATCGAGGAAAGCGAGCCGGAAAGCTTCCAGTCATTGAGCGGAAAGACCGGCATGAAACTCGACATACCTCAGATTCCGGAAATCCTCGTGGACAACACTGACCGCAACAGGACTTCACCTTTCGCATTTACCGGAAACAGGTTCGAATTCAGGGCTGTAGGCTCGGAGGCCAACTGCGCCAGCGCCATGATTGTCCTCAACTCCGCCGTTGCCGAACAATTGACCGAATTCAAAAAGGCCGTAGACGGGAAAATTGCCGGAGGCGAGGAAAAAAATTCAGCCATATTGTCAGTGATAAGGGAATACCTGAAAATCTGCAAACCTATCCATTTCGACGGGAACGGTTACAGCGACGAATGGAAGGAAGAGGCAGCACGCAGGGGTCTGGACTGCGAGACGAGTGTCCCTCTCATCTATGACAGCTATCTTTCCGAAGACAGCATCAGGATGTTCGAAAGCACCGGAGTCATGAACAGGAAGGAGCTTGAAGCCAGGAACGAAGTGAAGTGGGAGACTTACACCAAGAAAATCCAGATAGAGGCCCGCGTTCTCGGGGATCTGGCACTGAACCACATCGTCCCTGTAGCGACCAAATACCAGAGCACGCTTATCGACAATGTTTACAAGATGCACGAAATATTCCCTAAGGACAAGGCTGACAAGCTGACAGTAAGGAATATCGAGCTCATCGAAGCCATCGCCTCGCATACGGCGTTCATAAAGGAACATGTCGACAAGATGGTCGAGGCGCGGAAAGTAGC
The DNA here is from genome assembly GCA_018711225.1 of Candidatus Cryptobacteroides intestinipullorum. Classification (GTDB taxonomy): domain Bacteria; phylum Bacteroidota; class Bacteroidia; order Bacteroidales; family UBA932; genus Cryptobacteroides; species Cryptobacteroides intestinipullorum. Next base: position 5,283 of record DVIP01000035.1, read on the forward strand.
CAACAGGATAGCGGACGAAAGGGAAAAGGCCATAGCCTACCACGACACCGTCTTCCCTGCGCTGGATGAGATAAGATACCACATCGACAAACTCGAACTCATAGTGGACGACCAGATGTGGACTCTTCCGAAATACCGTGAACTGCTGTTCATAAGGTAATATTTGAGAGGGACCGGTCAAAAGTTTCGTAGAGGGATGTCGCAAATTTGTAATTTTGCGACATCCCTTTACTCATAATTTCCTGTATGCCCCCGGTGTCATGCCCGTCCTTTTTCTGAAAAACTTGTGGAATGTGGCTGAATCCGGGAAATGCAGTCTGGAGGCAATCTCCTTTATCTGTATGTCAGAATACTTGAGCATGTTCTTGGCTTCAAGTATGACATAATCGTCTATCCACTCCGGAGCGGACTTCCCTGTCGCCGATTTCACAAGCCTGGACAGATATTTCGGCGTAAGGCACAGGATTCCGGCATAGAAAGACACGGACCTTTCATCCATGTAATATTCCGAAACGGCGGCCAGAAACCTTTCGAACACCGCCTTCCCCCTGTCTGTAGCCGTGGGTGCAGCCAGGTGAAACCCTTCCGTACGTTCTTCCATAACCCCTCCCGCCAGGGAAAAGAAAGAGGAAAGCAGAAGGGAGACGCTCTCCCGCTTGTACGTCAGGCCCGATCTCAGTATCTCCGCAGCCAGGGTCACATAACGCTTGGCTATCATCCTCTCGTCATCCCGCATAAAGAAAAACGGACAGGCCTGCAGACGCATTCTCTTTTCCGCCAGTCTGGCAGTATTCACATTGAGGCTCTCCATATAATCCGCTGTCATGGCTATTACAGTAAATTCCAGAGAATCCCGGCATTTTTCGTCCACCTCCGTGACTGAAATTATGTTTCCCGGCATATAAACGAAAAGCGAATTTTCCACCACGTCGAACTCCACCAGATTTATCATCACCTTTATATGCCCCGACGCGCAGAAAAAGGCCAGGAAACCGTCGAACCGGCACGGATATTCCAGAACTGACAGCGATTTGTCATATCTGACATCTATAAGGCATACATCATTCCCGATACTGAGACAGGCCGATACCGGAAACAGGCTCCGGAACTGCACCAGATCCAGCGTGTGCATCTGTTTTTCCATAACCGAAGGCTTTTATTTGCCAATATAGTCATTTATTCGACTTTTTGACAATTTTTGTGGCATATAATCATATTTTTCCGTAAAAACAGGCAACTTATTTGCAAAAAGCAGCCACCTTGCACACATCCGGAAAACGGGATATCAAAGAAATGACGGAACCGCACCGGAAAACAAAACATCTGCATACAATGAAAAAGGAACCAATCATTCTGACAGCAATGCTGTCGGTACTGACGTGGACGGCATGTCCCGCGCAGCAAGTGTTGACACTGCAGCAATGCCGGGACTCTGCCCTCGCCAACAACAGGGAGCTGGAAATGGCCGGGCAGAAAATAACTGTCGCGGAATATGACAGGAAAATAGCCCGGGCCAATTATTTCCCCGACATTTCCGTCTCGGCGGCCTATATGTACAACAGCCGGAATCTCAGCCTCCTTTCGGAAAACGCCTCAGACCTGCTGGCAAACATCGGGACGGAAATAACCGACAGGTCCGAACTTCTCCGGATTATCGGCAGACTCACATCCGCCGACATCGAAGGCTCGCTGAATGAAATAGGCAGCGAGATAAACCGGGCGTTCGGTCTGGATATCCGGAACGTGTACATAGGGACGGTCTCTCTCAAACAGCCCGTATTCATGGGAGGGAAAATAGTGGCGGCGAACCGGATGGCGGCACTCGCCGGAGAGCTTGCCGAATCGCAATACGAGACAGTGAGGAATACTGTCACCAATGAAGTGGACAACGCCTACTGGCAGACTGTCTCCATAGCCGGAAAGAAAAGGCTTGCACAGGACTATGCGGATCTGTTGCACCGGATGCTGCATGATACCGAACTGCTGGAAGCGGAAGGGATGGCCACACAGGCAGACCTTCTCGCAGTCAGGGTAAAGGCAAACGAAGCGGACATGCTGCTGACAAAGGCTGCAAACGGACTTGTCCTCAGCAAAATGCTGTTGTGCAAGCTGTGCGGCATGGACCCGGACAGCGATATAGAGCTGGCGGATGAAAATGCGGACAGGATTCCGCTTCCGGGTCCGGAACCGATGAGAAGCGACGAGGAAATCTTCGCCTCGCGTCCGGAAATACGGAGTCTGGAACTTGCCAGGGAAATATACGGGAGGAAAGTGGCCGTCGCACGGGCGGACATGATGCCGGAAATAGCAGTCACGGCAAACTACTTCGTGACAAACCCCAATCTGTATCACGGCTTCAGGAACGATTTCTCCGGAATGTTCAATGTCGGCGTAGCCGTCCATATTCCGATAATACACGGATGCGAAGCCATGTACAAAGTCCGGAAAGCGAAGGCGGAAACCGTAATAGCTGACTGTCAGATAGCGGATGCCAGGGAAAAGATATCCCTGCAGGTGACACAACTCAGAAAACAGAAGGAAGAAGCCCTGGAAAAGCTGGAAATGGCGGAGAACAACCTGGGAAGTGCGGAAGAAAACCTGAGGACGGCGACACTGGGCTACAATGAAGGTGTAATACCGTCAGGCACTGCACTGGCCGCCCAGACAGCCTGGATGAAAGCGCATTCCGAATATATCGACGCAGGCGTGGAGCTGAAAATGGCTGAAAGCGCCCTCTTCGCGGCCGAAGGAAGGCACGGAACGGCGCAAAACAATAATGTGAATTTGATGAAATAAACGTTTGCAATGGAACAGAAAAAGAAAAACTATAATCTCCTTGTGGGAGTCATAGCCCTGCTGGCAATCGTAGTCATTGTAGCCGTGGCGGGCTATATGGTGTCCGGTCCGGAGCCGGCAGTTATCCAGGGTCAGGCGGAAGCCGCGGAATACCGCGTCTCCGGAAAAGTACCTGGAAGAATCGGAAAATTTTTCGTGAATGAAGGGGACTATGTGCATGAGGGAGACACCCTTGTGGAAATAACAAGTCCGGAAGTAAAATCCAAACTGGCCCAGGCCATGGCCGTGAAATCGGCCGCAGAAGCCCAGAAGGACAAGGCCATGGCAGGAGCGCGGCAGGAACAGATAACGGCAGCATACGAACTGTGGCAGAAAGCTGCGGCAGGAGAGGAAGTGATGAGAAAATCATTCGAAAGGACGGAGAGGCTATATAAGGAAAAAGTGGTAAGCGCACAGAAATATGATGAAGTATATGCCCAGTATCAGGCTGCAAAAGCGACCTGTGCCGCCGCCAAGTCCCAATACAATCTGGCGGTGAACGGAGCGAGAAAAGAAGACCGCGAGACAGCGGCGGCCCTGGCCGACCAGGCATCCGCCGCTCTCGCGGAAGTGGAATCCTATCTGGGAGAACTTTACCTTACTGCCCCGTCCGACGGAATCATTTCGGCGAGATTCCCCAAACCCGGAGAACTGGTGGGCCAGGGTGCCCCCATACTGGCGGTAACCGACCTTGACGATGCCTGGTTTACTTTCAATATCAGGGAGGACATGCTTCACGGTCTCAGGACGGGTGATGAACTGACTGTGACGGTTCCGGCCCTCGGCAATGCAAAATACCGCACGACAGTCACATTCATAAGTGCCCTGGAATCCTACGCCACATGGAAGGCCACACTGGACACCGGCGGTTTCGATGTCAGGACCTTCGAAGTGAGAAGTGTGCCGGACAGGAAAATAGACGGGCTCATTCCAGGCATGACGGCCATAGTGTGCGGGACACTGTAATCTGACATGGACTTCATGAATGACTTGAAAGCCGTGATGCGGAGAGAATTGCGGCTGATGCGCCAGAGGCCGGTCTATCTGCTTGCCTCTGTGGGCGTAATGGCATTCTGCCTGCTGTTTTTCCTTACCTTCCTTCGCGAAGGCATGCCCAGTGAGCTGCCGGTGGGGGTCGTGGATATGGACAATTCCTCCCTGTCCAGAAATTTCATCAGGCAGATAGACGCTACCCCGCAATGCAGGACTGTCGGATTCGACTCGTACACCTCCGCCAGAAAAGCACTCCAGACCGGAGAGATCAATGCGCTGTTCGTCATACCTGACGGCATGTACGCTGATGTACTGTCAGGCAGGCAGCCGGTATTGGCCATCTATGCCAATTCCCTGTATTTCGTCGGAGGCGCTCTCGCGTACAAGGACCTGATGGCGATGGCCAACCTGTCTTCAGGAGCCGTACAGAGGGAATTATTGAGGGCCAAAGGGATGAGTGACAGGGAAATCATGGGGATGATCCAGCCGATAGTGACGGATTTCCATCAGATAGGCAATGTCACGACAGATTATGGGGTCTATCTCACCAATGTGCTGATACCGGGAATCCTGGAGATGATAACGATTCTCGTCACGGTATATGCGCTCGGATCAGAGCTGAAGTACGGGACATCCAGACATCTGCTCGGCAAGGCCGGAGGCTCCATGACAGTCGCCATGACAGGAAAGTTGATACCCTACACCATACTTTTCACGACTCTGGGCATCGTCTGCGACTTCATATTGTACGGCTGGGCCGGGTTTCCCATGGCCGGCTCCATCTTCAACATGTTTCTGGGAACATTCCTGCTGGTGCTTTCCTGCGAGGCCGTGGCGTTTTTCATAATCGGACTGCTGCCGGTGCCGAGACTTGCTCTGAGCATATCCGCGCTGTACAGCGTGCTGGCATTCTCCATGGCAGGATTCACTTTCCCTGCAGAGGCGCTCCCGCCTTATATCCGCGGGCTGGCTGCAGTCTTCCCGCTCAGACATTATTACCTGATGTATGTTCAGGAAGCGATATTCGCAAGCGGGTTTGAAGGGTGGTACATGCAGGCAATATATATGCTTCTGTTCCTGTTTCTCCCGGTATTCGTGCACCGGAGGCTTGAAAGGGCCTATGTGCTGCAGAATTTCCCGAGAAAATGACCGGAACATAATAAAATGTAGAATGGACAAACTGGTTACATACATAAGACAATGGTGTTCCGACTGGTACTCCATATTTGCCAGGGAACTGAAACACATCTTCAGCGACAGCGGCGTACTGGTGATTTTTTTCCTGGCAGGGCTGGCTTATCCCGTCCTGTACGGGCTGATATACGGCAACGGCTCGGTGACTGACATGCCGATAGCGGTAGTGGACCGCTCGGGCTGCAGCACCAGCAGAAAATTCGTCCGCGGACTAGACGCCACGAGAGAACTGGAAGTCAGCCGCAGATGCACCGACATGGGTGAAGCCGTCCGGCTTATGCGGGAGCGGAAAGTAAAGGGAATCGTACTTATTCCGGAAGATTTCGAAGACAGGCTGGCTGCGACAGAACAGGCAGGCATATCGGTATATGCGGACATGAGCAGTTTCCTGTACTACAAGAATCTGACTGCAGGAGTGAATCTGGTGATGCTGGACGCAATGCATGAAATCCAGGAAGCCAGGTTTTCCGCCTCCGGAATCACCGGAGAACAGGTTTCACAGCTTGTCAGCCCCGTCTTGTATGAAGAGAACATACCGTACAACAGGAATTTCTCTTACAACATATTCTTCCTGTCGGCTGTCCTGCTTCTGGTAATCCAGCAAACCATGTTTTACGGGGTGTCCATGCTGACCGGAACCATGAGGGAAGAAAACAGGAGTTTCGCCATACTTCCGGACAGATTCAAGAGCAGGGGCATATCCCGGACGGTATTGGGCAGAGGTGCCGCCTATTGGCTTATTTACATCTGCACAGGAGTCTATGTCGCCGCACTTGTGCCGGAAATGTTCGGCCTGCCCCAGAATTGCCCGTTCCCCCAGATATTCGTGCTGCTGCTTTTCTATGTGTCGGCATGCGTGGTGTTCAGTTTCGTATTCAGCTCGTTCATACGGCACAGGGAAACGGTATTCGTGCTTTTCCTTTTCATGTCGCCGGTATGTCTGTTCCTGACAGGATTTTCCTGGCCCGAAAGCAGTTTCCCGGAATTCTGGAAAGCTTTTTCCTGCATTTTCCCGTCAACATTCGCAGTACGGGCTTTCATCAACATGAACAGTGCCGGTGCAAGCCTCGCCCTGGCCGCACCTCAGATTTCCGCGCTGGCCATACAGACAATTGTCTATTACATTCTGTCCTGCATTGCCGTTTTCGTGGAAAACAGGCTGCATGCGGATAAAACGGGGAATCAGTATTCCACCTTGTCCGGTTTGGCAGCCCATTCACGGAAAGCCGCGGCAGCCTCATCGGAGAGCAGCCTTTCCGATTTCAATGACCGGTCTTCCGGTTTAAGGTCCAGTTCCCTGTAAATGAAGGCGTCGTCGAAGCCTATCCCGGCCGCGTCCTGCTTGTCGTTCCCGTAGTACAGTCTGTCGAGATGTGCCCAGTATATGGCACCCAGACACATGGGACACGGTTCGCATGAAGAGTATATTTCACATCCGGACAGGTCGAATGTTCCGAGACGCGATGCAGCATCCCTTATCGCATTCACTTCCGCATGCGCAGTAGGGTCACAGTCAGGCGTGACCCTGTTTGTCCCTGTCCCCACTATCTCCCCGTCTCTGGCGATGACAGCCCCGAACGGACCGCCGCCATTCCTCACATTATCCTCCGAAAGCCTTATGGCCTCCCTCATCAGTTCTTCCCTTGTCATTGTTCAAATACGAATCATGCCATACAAATGCCGTTTCAGGAAAAGTCCTGCGGGCAAGACTATCCGAGAATCTGTGACGTGTGGTTTTTGGTGTCGACTTTCCCGATTATACGCTCGACAGTGCCGTCGGCGGCGATGATGAAAGTCTTGCGGATAGTGCCGACAGTCACCTTGCCGTACATTTTCTTCTCTCCCCATGCACCGAATGCCTGGAGCATCTGAGTAGAAGGATCCGAGAGAAGCGTGAATGGAAGAGAATACTTCCCTATGAATTTCTGATGCGAAGCCTGGCTGTCCTTGCTGACACCGTATATTTCATATCCTGCCTCTTTCAAAGCGTCGAAATTGTCCCTCAGATTGCAGGCTTCCGCCGTACATCCCGGAGTACTGTCCTTCGGATAGAAATAAAGGACAATCCTCCTGCCTTCAAAATTCTTTTCAGTAACCGTATTGCCATCCTGGTCCGTCACCTCGAACTCAGGAATCCTGTCGCCTTCTTTCAACATATTCTTGCTCCGTTATTTTTTCAATCTGGCCTTCCGTTTTTTCGAAGCTTTTATTTCCCGGCGGATCTTCTCTTTCCGGGCAGCCTTTCTGGCTTCCCTGTCAGCCTGGAAATCCGAAGCCTCCTGCTCCGTAAGACGGTCCTCGAGACCGGTCTCCACAAGTTCATAGTCCAGGAGCTTCTGTTCGAGATTGGCCTTTTTCACCCTGATCTTGACCGGATCGCCGAGATTATAGACCATCTTCGAACTGCGGCCCACTATTCTGTACTTTTCCTCGTCAAACTCATAGAAATCAGACCTAATGTCCCTCAGCGCGACCATACCTTCTATCTTGGTAGGTTCAATCTCCACGTACATTCCCCATTCGGTAAGTCCGGAAATATGACCTTCAAATTCATATCCCACCTTGTCCTGCATGAACTCCACCAGCTTGTACTTCACGCTCGAACGCTCTGCCTCGGCAGCCACAATCTCCCTGTCGGAAGCATATTTGCACAGGCCCTCGTAATAATCCTTCTTCTGTGAAGGCTCTCCGTTCAGATACATGGCCAGAAGCCGGTGTACCATCATGTCCGGATACCTTCTGATAGGCGATGTGAAGTGCGTATAATACTTGAAGGCCAGTCCGTAATGGCCGATATTGTCCGTACTGTAACGCGCCTTCGCCATTGTTCTCAGAGAAAGCAGTTCTATGGCGTTGAATTCCGGCTTGTCCTTGGCCTCGGCGAAAAGACGGTTCAGTTCCTTGGAAATTTCCCTGCCGCTGTTCATCTGGCCGAGCGTATAGCCGAAGTTTCCGACAAATCCGCGGAGATTCTCAAGTTTCTCCTGATTGGGCTCGTCATGAATACGGTAGACAAAAGTCTTGGCAGCGGATTTTCTGCCCTTTCCTTCTGCCGTCTTGCACCTGGTGGCCACAAATTCGGCCACACAGCGGTTCGCAAGCAGCATAAATTCCTCTATAAGCCAGTTGGCCTCCTTAGTCACTTTCTGATAGACATTGACAGGACGGCCTTTTTCATCCACTTCCACCTTCATTTCCGGACGCTCGAAACTGATGGCGCCGGCAGCGAATCTCTTCTTCCGGAATTTGGAAGCGAGGGAATGAAGTGTGAGAAGGGCCTCCTTTATATTGTCAGGAACAGTTTTCTTCCTGTCGTCAGGACCGAATACGAAGTCCTGTTTCATGGCAGCCTTGCCGGCATCCAGTATCTCCTGTGCATTCTCGTAGGCGAAGCGGTAATCCGAACGGATGACAGTCCTGCCGAACCACTGGCTGTCCACCCTTCCGAGTGGGGTTATCACGAAAATTGCGGAAAAGCAGAGTTTTTCCTCATCCGGACGAAGGGAACAGAGCTTGTTGGACAGTTTTTCAGGCAGCATGGGCACCGTCCTGTCCACCAGATATACGGATGTGCCCCTGTTGCGTGCCTCTTCGTCGACGACAGTGCCCGGCTTCACATAATATGTGACATCCGCTATATGGACTCCGACTTCATAATTCCCGTCATCCAGTTTTCTGAAAGACAACGCATCATCGAAATCCTTGGCATCCGCCGGGTCTATGGTGAATGTAGTCACATCCCTGAAATCACGCCTGTCCTTGATATCCGCATCCGTAATGGCATCCGATATGGCGTCAGCTGCATTCTCCACCTCCGGTTCGAACCTGTAAGGCAAGGCATATTCCGCCAGAATGGCATGCATTTCCGTATCATTCTCCCCCGGCTCTCCCAGGACATCCGTCAGATGGCCTACGGGAGCCTGTTCGTTCTTATCCCAGTGATCCACCACGGCCGCCACCTTCATTCCGGACCTCGCGACAAGTTCCCTGCGTACGTTATCCTCCGTCTCCCAGACCCCGACCACGGAATATTTCCCTTCGGAAATCTTCTTCAGGAAACCGGTCCTGTCAGGAAGTTCTTCCGGATTTCCGGAACGGGACATGCGCTGCTTCCTGTTCTTGAATCCCACAGGAGCCGCACCTATCACTGGAATCACTATGTCGTATGGCATCACCCTGCTCTCCATGAGCACCCAGGCCTGTTCGCCAACTATATGGAGAATGCCTACAAACGGCTTGTGCGACCTTTCCAGAATCTCCGTCACAACACCCTCCCTGCGCTGTCTGTCCGTCTTTTCCCTGGTTACGGCCACCTTCACGATATCCCCGTTCAATGCGCCTCTGGTTTTGGAAGCCTTCACAAAAACATCGTCATCCTCACCCTCGACAATCACGAAAATATAGCCGTCACGGGTCATCTGGACTTTCCCGGTGAGGACCAGTTCCGGTTTTTTCTCTTTCTTTTCCTTTTTTTCGCTCCTGTTTCGTCTTCGATTTCTGTCAGCCATAATGATTTCCTCTAAGAACAATTCCTGATTTTTACACAACCGGTGCTGAAATCGGGAATTTATATGTAAGTTTGCAGATTGTTCGCAAATTTAGCAAATATTGCTTATTTGCAAATACAAGATAAAGATTATAGACGATTTAATTGTATTGTAATATGGACAGAAAAGTTCTTCTCATGATCCTCGACGGATGGGGCGAGGGCAAACACGATTGGACAAACGCCATTTATACCCAGGGAGCGCCTTACATAGATTCCCTGAGAGCCAAATATCCTTGCGGGCATCTGCAGGCCTGCGGTGAGTATGTCGGTCTTCCTGACGGTCAGATGGGAAATTCCGAAGTAGGTCATCTCAACCTCGGTGCAGGAAGGGTGGTATACCAGGATCTCGTCAAGATAAATATGGCTTGCAGGGACCACAAGCTGCTGGAGAACCCTGAAATCAAGGCCGCTTACGACTATGTGGCCAGGACAGGGAAGCAGCTCCACTTCATGGGCCTGGCGTCAATGGGCGGAGTGCACAGTTCTCTTGCGCACGTATATGAATTCCTGGCCGTAGCCAGACAGTACGGACTCGAAAAGGTTTTCGTACACTGTTTCATGGACGGACGTGACACGGATCCGAGAAGCGGCAAAGGCTTTGTGGAAGAACTTGAAAAGAAAATGGCGGAGACGACCGGCAAGGTGGCTTCTGTCTGCGGGCGTTATTATGCCATGGACCGCGACAAAAGATGGGAAAGGGTCAAGCTCGCGTACGACTTGCTGGTAAAGGGCGAGGGTGCCAGATTCGCTTCAGCCGCTGAAGGCATCGAGGCTTCCTACAACGAAGGCGTGACAGACGAATTTATCAAGCCTATATGCATCACCGGGGAAGACGGCCAGCCTGTAGGAACCGTGCAGGAAGGCGATGCCGTCATCTTCTTCAACTTCCGTAACGACAGGGCGCGTGAAATCACGGCTGTGCTCACACAGGAAGACATGCCGGACTACGGAATGAAGACCCTGCCGCTTTACTACTGCTGCTTCACTCCATACGACGACAAGTTCCAGGGTGTGCACATCCTTTTCAACAAGGAGAACGTGACCGATACGCTCGGAGAGACCGTAGCCAGGGCAGGGAAACGCCAGCTCCGCATAGCCGAAACCGAAAAATACGCCCATGTGACATTCTTCTTCAACGGAGGACGCGAGGAACAGTTCGAGAACGAAGACAGAATCCTCGTAAATTCCCCGAAGGTGCCTACATACGACCTTCTGCCTGAAATGAGCGCCCAGGAAGTGACAGAAAAACTGACCGGGGTTCTCAAGACAGGAAAAGAGGATATGGTCATCCTGAACTTCGCGAACGGAGACATGGTGGGACATACCGGTGTATTCTCAGCCATCTGCCGCGCTGTGGCAAAAATCGACAAGTGCGTCAAGGAAGTAGTCGAGACCGCTGTGGCAAACGGCTACGTAGTCCTTCTGACTGCAGACCACGGAAATGCAGACCATGCCTACAACTCGGACGGCACGCCGAATACGGCCCACTCCCTCAACACGGTGCAGTTCATCGTCATCAATGCAGGTGTGGACCACGTGAAGGACGGGAAACTCGCGGATGTGGCTCCTACCATCCTCAAGCTCATGGGAATCCCACAGCCGGAGGCAATGACAGGAGAGCCTCTCATCTGACATAACTTCAAAACAACCAATACTGCTATGAACAATTTCAAGAACGAACAGAGAATCGTTCTTACACTGGACGCCGGGGGCACCAACATGGTGTTCTGTGCAATGCGTGGCGGGGAATTTATCATAGACCCGCTTACCCTGCCGGCGCACTCCGACACACTGGACCTCTGTCTGGAAACTATGGTGACAGGCTTCAGGACCATCATCGGCAAACTGGGCGAAAAGCCGGCTGCCATAAGCTTCGCCTTTCCGGGCCCGGCGGACTACCCGCACGGGATTATAGGAGGCTATCTTCCGAACTTCCCTTCATTCAGGGACGGTGTCGCACTGGGACCGTTTCTGGAGAAGACCTTCGGTATCCCCGTCTTCATAAACAATGACGGAGACCTGTTTGCCTACGGGGAGGCTTTGGGCGGAATGTTGCCGGAGATCAATGCCAGACTCGAAGCTGCCGGAAGTGAAAAGCGCTACCGGAATCTGATAGGCTACACATTCGGCACCGGCTTCGGGATAGGCATCGTGGTGAACGGAGAACTGAACCGCGGGGACAATTCCTGTGTGGAAACATTCTGTCTGCCCCACAAGGACAACAGGGACATGATCGTGGAAGACGGGATTGCCATAAAAGCCATCAAGCGCATATACGGGGAATTGTCCGGAGATACGGGACACAGGCTGGAGCCCAAGGATATTTTCAATATTGCCGAAGGCACGGCGCCGGGAGACAAGGAGGCGGCGATAAGGACATTTGAGGAAATCGGTGCTGCCGCAGGAGATGCCATGGCGACTGCCGCCACGCTTATCGACGGGCTTATCGTCATCGGAGGGGGCATTACGGCCGCCCATAAATACTTCATGCCGGGACTCCTGGCCGCATTGCGCGGAAAGATACATACGTTTGCCGGAGAGGAAACCGGAAGGGTGCAGTCCAAAGTCTATGACCTGGACAGTCCGGAAGAATTCGAGGCTTTCGCCAAGGGTGCCAGCCGGAAGATAAAGGTCTACGGCTCAGACGAGGAAGTGACGTACGATCCTCAGAAACGTATCGGAATAGCCATATCGAAGCTGGGGGCAAGCAAGGCCATCTCTGTCGGTGCCTATACTTTCGCCCTTTCGCATATAAATGAGCGGTAGACTCCGGTTGAACGGCAATTAAAGCAGCCGGGGATTGGACTTAATCCATAGCGCAGTCCGACGAAATCCCCGATCCGAGTATAACAATCCGTCGGGCTGAAAATATTCTATGTATCCGTTAAAATTCAAACCGATATTCAAGACCCTCGTCTGGGGTGGTGAAAAGATAGCTCCATTCAAGGGTGTCCGGACAGACCAGCACAATATAGGTGAAAGCTGGGAGATATCCGGAGTCAAAAACGACGAATCCGTAGTGGCGAACGGACCTCTGGCCGGAAAATCCATCACGGAACTTGTCCATGAATACAAGGACAGGCTCGTAGGCAAGGCCAATTATGCCAGGACAGGGGACGAATTTCCGCTGCTGGTGAAATTCATTGATGCAAGGCAGGACCTTTCCATACAGGTACATCCTGATGACGAATTGGCTGCCAGACATCATCCGGGACAGAACGGAAAGACGGAAATGTGGTATGTGGTCAGCGGCGACGCAAACGCACACCTCATGTCCGGGCTCTCCAGACGGATTACCCCGGAGGAATATGTGGAACGTGTGGAAAACCACACGATTACAGATGTCCTTCATGACTACAGGATCAGTGCAGGCGATGTCTTCTTCCTGCCTGCAGGACGTATCCACAGCATAGGGGCAGGCTCTTTCATTGCGGAAATACAGCAGACTTCCGACCTCACATACCGCATATACGACTTCGGAAGGCTCGGACTGGACGGCAAGCCGCGCGAACTGCACACAGAACTGGCAAAGGAGGCCATAGACTACACCGTCTACGATGACTACAAGACCCACTATACAAGCAGGAAAAACGAGGAAACCACTCTGGTAAGCTGCAAATATTTCACTACCTCCCTTCTGGACATGGACAAACCTTTCACCAAAGACCTGTCCGGTCTGGATTCGTTCCTGATTATCATCTGTACGGAGGGAAAAGGCGAAATAGTGGACAATGAGGGCAACAGGGAACCGGTCCGTCAGGGCGAAAGCATCCTGATTCCGGCTTCTGCGTCTTCCATAGAATTTATTCCTGACGGAAGCCTGAAGGTCCTCACTTCGTTCGTATAAAGAGGGTGACCCAAAAGTGACTTTGGGTCACCCTCAAACGTCTTTCTTCGAAAGACTGGACCCATCCTAACCCCCTCTGCTCGCTTTCGAATGTCCACAGGACATTCTCATAAACCGCTCTCGACCCCTATTAGGGGGATTGTGCGACTCCCAGTCGCGGTCCCTTTGGGACTTTTGACCCAGCCCCTCAGCATTTTAGTTCAGCCGGATTTGCAATCCGGCTGTCTTCATTTTCCGGCAGATTGCAAATCTGCCGGAACGGTTATAATCTGTCTGAACGATTATATTATACCGGACCAACTATAAGTTGCCGGAACGGTTATAAGCTTGACTGGATGTCTGCTTATTCCAGCCCTCTGGCGCGAAGGAGAGCATCAGGATCCGGTGCCGCTCCCCTGAAATTCCTGTAAAGAACCATCGGGTCCTCGCTCCCGCCCTTCTCAAGGATATTCCTGAGGTATGACATGGCCGTTTTCCTGTCGAAAATGCCTTTTTTCATAAACAGTTCGAAAGCATCCTTGTCCAGTACCTCGGCCCAGAGATAGCTGTAATATCCCGCATTGTACCCGCTTTTGAAAATATGATTGAAATAAGTGGTCCTGTAGCGCGGGATGATTTCATCTATAAGCCCGGCATCCTTCATCATGCACTCTTCGAACTTCACAGGATCTATGACCCTCAATTCTCCCGATGTCCCTGTCGGCATCTTCCTGCCGTTGACTTTCAGATAAGCAGGCTCGGCCCCTTCCGGTGCAGGTACGGAGGAAGCATACGGAGAATCTGCCGGCACATACACGGATGTAAGTTCATGCCATCTCATATCCAGAATGGATGCAGCAGCCAGCTCCGTAGTCATGAATCCCTGATTGAATTTTCCCGATTGCCGGATTTTGGTCACAAGTGAATCAGGTATAGTCTCCCCTGTCTCATAATGCCTTGCATACATGGACAGCACCTCAGGCTGGAAAGCCCAGTTCTCGTTCAGCTGCGAAGGAAGTTCGACGAAATCACGGGCTACACCTGTGCCGCTGACATCCTTGTATGTGCATTTTGTCAGAAGTCCGTGCAGAGCATGGCCGAATTCATGGAACATCGTCGCTGTCTCGTCGAGTGTAAGAAGAGACGGCTGACCGGCTGCAGGCTTCGTGAAATTGGCGACATTGGCTATGACAGGACGGATATCCTCCCCGTCTTCCGAAATCTCCTGATTACGGAAATTCGTCATCCAGGCCCCTCCCCTCTTCGTATTTCTCGGATAATAGTCAGTCATCAATATGCCGAGAAGGGAGCTGTCCGCATCGGACACCCTGAAAGTCTCCACATCAGGATGGTATGACGGCACACTGTCGATTTTCTCGATATTCACCCCGTAAAGCCTGTGCGCGACTTCGAACACGCCGTTCCTTACATTCTCCATCCTGAAATAAGGCTTGACAGCCGTCTCGTCCAGCGCATATTTCCCAAGCCTCACCCTTTCGGCATAATACGCCCAGTCCCACGGCCTTATCACGGACGTACTGTCGTCAGGAAGTATGCCGGAGGCAATATCGGAATCCATGATGGCCTGCATATCCGCCACCTCTTCTCCGGCCCTGGCCACACCTGACCTGAATATCCTGTCCAGGAATGAGTCCACAGCCGCAGGAGTTCCGGCCATCTTGTCCGAAAGTATAAATTCCGCAGGAGTATCATACCCCAGCAGACGGGCTTTTTCGATGCGGAGGGCAATTATCTTCACGACAATATCCTTATTGTCCCTGTCATTGCCGTTGTTCCCTCTGGAAGAATAGGCTTTGAACATCTTCTCCCTCAACGCCCTGTTCGAACTGTAAGTCATGAAAGGCACATAACTGGCGTTGTGAAGGGTGAATACCCACGGTCCTCCCGGCGCCACGGTGTCTTCGCTGATTCCCTTCAGTCTGGCAGCATCTCTCGGAGAAATGCCGGCAGCCCTGGCTTCCTCTTCGGCGGAATGGAGGACCTGATCCGGAAGACCGGCGATCTCCACCGAGTCCGTAAGCAGAAGAGAGAACGCATTTGTTTCAGACAGAAGGTTGTTTCCGAAATCCTGTTCAAGTTCGGCAAGCGCCCTGTTTATCTCCCTCATTCTGGCCTGCCCGGCAGCATCAAGCGACACCCCGTTTGACAGGAACTGGTTATACAGCTTTTCCGTGACCTTGATCTGCTCTCCGGTAAGCCCCGCATCATATCTGGTATCATAGACTTTTCTGACCCTTTCGAAAAAGTAGGGATTCATGAAAATATTGTCGGAATGCTCTGTCAGGAGGGGAATCACCTTTCCCATTACCTTCTGGAGAGATGGAGTGGCATCGCTTTCAGCCAGATTGAAAAGCACGCCGCATGTCCGGTCCAGAATCTTGCCCGAATGCTCGTAAGCCGCTATCGTATTCTCGAAATCAGGCTCGGCATCCTTCGCTATGATTGCATCCACCTCGGCTGCCTGCTGGTGTATGCCGAACTTGACGGCACGCAGATAGTCTTTATCTGAAATTTCCTCGAAAGGAGGAATACCGTAAGGAGTGTCCCATTCTCCGAAAAAAGGATTGATATTGCTGCAGGAAACCATAATCAGCGCTATTCCGGTAAATAATAATTGTCTGGTCATCATGTCAGGTTTAGTACACAGAAAAATTGCATAATCATGCAAACTTAATCATAATTATGCAATTTTCCGGAAATTATTTCAGCAAAATCCCCCGGCCTGCCATTATAAACGCTGCGGCAGAGGTGAGGGTTCAATCATTCGTTCACGACGATTCCGTTCTGGTCGAGAAGAATGAACTGCACACTTCCCTGGTACATGGTAAGTATACCGGTGGCGTTGATAGTCTTTTCACCGGAAAGCACGGCAGGATCAATCTCCAGATCAGCAAATCTGCAATATCCGCTTGTCCGGATCTGAATATCCCTGTCACCCATATAGAAATACTGGCTGACATTGGCAGGAGTGGCATACCTCAGAAGATTGGCCTTGTTCTCCGGATCTCCGACAGTGCCGTGGGTATAATCATTGGCATTCCCGACATTCACATCATCCCAGTCACCGTTTTCCAGATGTTCCTTGACTTTCTGCTCGCTCATGGCCCATGTAGTCACATTGTGGGTCTCATCCGAAAGGAAAACCCTGTTTGACGAAGCCTTGTGCTCAAGGTTCGGATTCACATACAGGAGCGTGAATATTTCGTTTCCGTATGTAAGATTCTGTAAAGTGACAAGTGTCCCGACATACTTGTTCGTAGCCTGGGTATCCCACTGTCCGGGAAGATCGCTTTCCGTAATTACTACCGGCTCGATCGGATCACCTTCCTCCCCCCTGTAAATATGGGAGTCTATAAGATACTGTACTTCGATATAGGAAGTCTCATATTCTCCGGTAGGGTCCTCATAACCGAGTTGTACCATGCCGCTGCCGCCATACCTGTCATCTTCATCATAGCCATACATGCCAAGCCAAAGTCCTTTGCAACTCACATATACAGTCTGTCCCGGCTTGTACTCGTTGTAAAGCCCGGTCTTTCCCATCTTCAATTCGATTCCGCCGGTTTCGTCCTGGATATAAAGACTGCGGTAGAAATTGCCTGCCTGATCCGAAGTGGACACCTTGCCGGCTATCACTATATCATCTTCAATCTCAAACTCCTGCCCAGGCGTATACATGGCCGCAAGTTCCTGTATCGTATGAGTGACCTCCATTGTCACCGGTTCCCATGATTCCGGTTCCGGATATTTGCCCGTAAATACGGGTGTAAACTCATCACAGGAATTAAGCAGGACGGACGACGGCAGGATAATGGCCGCTGCCAATAGTATATTATATATTCTTTTCATGGAACAATCCCAAATTTTAAAATTCAACAATCCGTAAAGGCTAGAACCGGAAATACAGGTTCAACATATAATTGACTCCGCTCATATAGAAATATTTCGGGTCAAACCTGTAATATCTGGTTTTGCTTTCACTGTCGATAAGGCGCGTCTGCTCATAACCGCCTGTCTTCACGCCTCTGTTGTTCAGGATATTCTTGACTTCGAGTGAAAATCCGAAGTTGTACTTCCTGTCTATATACCAGGACTTGCCGACACTGGCATTGAGCAGGAATACCGGATCGAACTTCTCCTGTGCGGCCATATATTCTATCTCCTGAGGCGAAAGTCCCATATCATCCTGTATCGTACTGTTCAGGAACCAATTCCTGCTGTGCTCTTCAAGAGCGGCATCTGTCATGGCATTGTCAGGTCCCGCGACTGCTGTCATTGTCCTGTACAGAGGATTCATGTCCAGATAAGAATTTGCGAAAAATTGTCCGTTCAGCTCTACGAACCAGTATGAATTGCTCCTGTAACGTATACCGAGATCTGCTGCCAGCTGCGGTGTGCTCGGTACATAATGTTTCTGCTCCTTGTCAAGGATGTAGTTTCCGCTGGCATCCCGGTCATAAGTCACCACACCGTCTACAGTGGTCTTTTTATATATCGGATGGCTTTTCCAATATGTCACAGGCTGATTGTCGATGATGACCTCTGCACTGTTGTCAATGGTCTGGGTCATGTAAGGGGTAGAAGTGTAGATATATTCGCCCCAGCTCAACACACCCTGGAGGAAGACATTCTGGAGATAGAGAGGAATTTCGAAGCCGAGCTCTATACCCATGTGCCTCTGGTCGATACCTGTCATGGCGAAATTCGTGAACGAGTTCTGCGAATCGTCATAAAAGCTCATCATATCCGTCTGGTCCATAATCTTGGTCCAGAATCCGGTCAGCCGGAAATCGTAGCCATTATTACTGTAGGTATAATTTATGTCTGCCGACACCGTTTTGGTCGTAGTCAGATTAGGCACAAGGGTATTCCTCGTCCTCGGAGAAATGAAAGACTGATTGAAAGTCGGCGCATCATTCATGTACGCGGCATTTGCATATATCCTGTGTCCGCCGGTGAAGAACCAGCTCGCTCCTATCTTGGCCGAATATGTGAAGAAATCCGCGACATCAGACCTGCCCTTGGATGTAATCACATTCCCGTCCTTGTCATAGGATGTGAGGATATTCCCTGTAACAGGACTCTTGATCTCCTGGCCGTTTTCGTCAAGACCTGCAAACAGGCCCTTCCTGTATACGCCGTCTCTCCAGAACTTGGAATATCCGCCCTCTATGGCTGCATATCCGCGGAAATGCCCTTTTTCGAAAGATGCATTGGCCCAGATTTCGGCATCACGGACATTGGCGAAATAGTCATAGCCGTATTTGTCGCCTGCCGACAGCCTCTGTGCGGAGCCGTTGGAGAGATAATAGTCAAGGTCATTCTGGATCATCGCCGGATCAGACGCGAAGTCACGCTCGGCGAACTGGTCAATATTAATATAATAGTCACCGCCGAGAAGGTCATCGGCTATCTTATAGTATTCGGTCTTGTTCCACCTCCAGTTCAGGCCGCCCGTGAGAGTGAACCAGTCATTGGCCCTCCACTTGACATTACCGTTGATATTGATGTCGTTCTGGTCGGTTCGGCGTTCTTCGATTATGTATTTTGAACGGCCCAGACCTTCTTCATCAGTATTATGGATATTCACATTATATAGCCTGTCCCAGTTGATATGCTGGGTATTGTTGTAGTTTGTCAGCCATGCTTCCTGCGCCCATGCATATTTGTCATAGCTGGTACGGCCGTAGTCCTTATCCTCCATCCAGAAATAACTCGGAAGATTCCTGTAATAGTCCGGTCTCGGGTCATAGGTGTCATACCAGTCGAGCGCCGTATAGCCGTTCTTTCCCGTACGGTATGTCACGGTAGCCGTTGCCTCAAGGTTGTCAAGAGGTGTAGCCGTATATTTCAGGATGAAGACCGGCTCATGCGTCTTGCGTACACGAGCATTGCGCAGTTTACCGTCCTGGTAGCCCCAGTTGGAGTTGTACATGTTGTCCCCGACCAGGTCATAGACTTCCTGTGTAGAGGCATTTTGCGCGCCCCTGTTGGTAGGTGAAGCAAACGCCACCAGACTGAGCCTGTGGATGTCTCCGAACTTCTTCTCAACGCCTGCATAATAAGCGAAAGAACGGTAATAGACGCCTTTAACCCAGTCATTGCCGCCCAGACGGGCAGATACGTTGAATGCGTATGACCAGCCGTTGTCCAGCTCTCCGGACGCATACGAAGCCATGAAGCGGAGGCGGTAAAGAGCGCTGTTGGTCAGCAGGCTGAATCTCCATCCCTTGCGCACGCTGGACGGTGTGGCCAGAATATTGGTGACACCGTTATATCCTCCGAAACCATAGTCATATGTTTCTGTTCCCATAGATGTTTCCTTGCTCCTCATAGCCTCGTTCAAACCGCTCCAGAGCGACCATGGCGTGTAGCCTGTGATGGCATCATTCATCCTGACTCCGCTCAGATATACATCCTGGGATTCGCTTGAATATCCCCTGTTCTTGAAACGTATCGCACTGAAACCGTAGCCTGCGATATTTGAATAGACATCATTTCCATAAAGAAGTGACGGAGTATCGGAATACCCGGAATCATCCATATCGAATTCCATGAAGTTCGACTCGTCGAAATTTGTGTTGACAATGTCAGACGAGAGAAGGGACACGAATATCAGGTCCTTAATGAAGCCTTCCACCTTCACGTTCACTTCGGAAGACGAGAAACCAGGGGCAGATACTACAAGACGGTAGTCACCGTTGTCTATTTCAGAGAAAAGGAAATATCCATTCTCATCGGAATTACCCTTGGCTACAAGCTTGTCGCCGAGAAACAGCTCCAGAACGGCATCCGGGATAGGCACCCTTCCGGTCCTGTTCACGACAGAGCCTTCCACTCCGCCCCTGTCTCCGGTCACGGGATTGACATAATACTCTATCCTGCCGCCATACGTCTTCTGTCGGTCCTGAGACTGCGCACCGGCGATGTAAGACAGGGCAAAAATTGCAATCAGAATGATTGACAATAACTTTCTGTTCATATTATCTTATACGTTGTTAGTTGTTCTCTTGCTTTTCCAGTACGATATAGGTCGGGAGATGGTCGCTGTAGCCTCCGATAAAGGCGCCGTTGGAGAAGGTCCTGAATGGTGTACCCTTGTACTGGCCACGCTGGGTTATCATGAAGTTCTTCTTGTAGACTACGCCGTAGAAACCTTTCTTCCCGACAGGTCTGATCCTGAAGCCTCCGTCCGGGGCATTGAGCAAGGTCTCGTTGACGAGGATTACATCATAGATATTCCATGTTCCCTGATAAGCCAGCGAGCCATAGCCTGCCTTCAGCATCGAAATGAACGGAGAAAAGAAGTCGTCCTTGCCTACTTCTTCCGGCTTTTCCTTCCCGTGCATGAATTCTGTCATGCTCACGTCTGTAGGGTTGTCATTCATATCACCCATTACCACTATCTTGATGCCTGGATATTTTTCCATCATATTCCGGGCATGGTCGTATATGATTTCCGCACCGCGGCTCCTGAGATCCCAGCCTTTGCCGCCGATACGGGATGGCAGGTGCGCCACATAAAAGGCGAATTCCTCTCCATCAAGAAGACCATGCGCCATAAGTATGTCCCTCGTCTTGAACTTGACCCTGTCCTCGCCAGACATGGCGAACTGAATCTTTTCGCTGCCGAAATCAAACGGTATTGACTCGCTGTCAAGCAGCTTGAACTGGTCAGGACGATACAGCAGGCCGACATCCACGCCCCTGGCATCAGGGCTATCATAATGTACTATCTGATAGTTCGCAGATGCTATCTCCGGCTGACTCACAAGATCCTCAAGAACAAGCCGGTTCTCTATCTCGCTCACACCGAGGATGGAATGGAAGCGGCCGTTGGTCTCAGCCATGGACTTGATGACGGTCGCCATATTGTGAAGTTTCTTCTGATACTTCACATCAGTCCACTGGTTCTTGCCGTCAGGCAGGAATTCCGCATCGTTCTTGGCGGGATCATCGTAGATGTCGAAAAGATTTTCAAGGTTATAGAAACCTACCACATAATTTTTCGTCCTCCCGTCCTGACAGTAAGCCATGGATACAGATATAAGAAGGACAGATAAGATGAGTGCGAATTTTTTCATATACTAATAAGGTATATCCTTGTTGTTCCGATAGTTCGAGGTTTCATTTCCAATACACAGGTCCCGCGGCGTCAGTTCCAGAGGCTGACACCTGACGGGTCTGCAGATTCTATCGCATCAGCCTGGGCCTGTCCGATCTTTGCCGGGAGATTGACGAAGAAATCAATGCCGGTGATTTCCTCCAGATCATCTATGGACATGATATAATCATCAGGCACGAAAGTGCTGCCGGAATAGTTTCTGTGGTCCATAAAGAAACCGGCGGCTGTATACTGTCCGAAACTGTAGGTCGAAGCATGATTGTACCAAAGCAAGGCCTTGAAATATCCTCCCGGGACAGTGACTGCCTTGTCCAGATTGTCGTATGCGACACCCGGACTGCCTTCAAGCACACAGCCGGTCACCACATACAAAGTGTCCGCAGTACGGGACCAGTCCCTGACTTTGGTTTCGAAATTTCCCCAAATAGACTGATTGAATCTGGAACCTATCTGCGGAGTCATATTGGTAAAATAAAAAGTGGCGATATTGGCATTTCTGGTGAGCCTGTCGGCCGACGGGAGCTGATGGCCTCTGTCATAATCCCCATTATAACCTCTGTAAAGCTCGGGCTGCTCATCTCTGGGTACCAGAGGGTCATATCCCCAATTGTCCGTACGGCTTCCTGTCCCTATGAGGCCCGTGTTCAACGGATAGGCTACCCAATGCGCCACAAGGTTCTCCCGATCCCACAGGAAGGAATAGTTCCTGACTGTCTTCCCGCCTGAAGTCATGTCATGCCAGTAGAAATGGCAGTCCTCCGTCTCGGCCAATGCCGGAAGCTCAAGCCAACCGGGATTCTTTGAAAACCCGGGATCCGGATCAGGGTCATCGCCACCGGAAGGATCCTTCCCGGACTGGGTGAAAGTGACTGCCAGATCCTGCCCTGATGCGGTCAATATGACTCTCAGCGAACGGCTTTCCGCCGACGTATTTTCTTCGTACCTGAGAATCACTCCGTCCTTGCTTCCGCTACCCTCCGACGACGTAAGGTCAGCCCACCCCTCATCAGAACCATCATAATAAATAGACAATACCCATTGTCCAGCAGCGGTCACGTCCACGAAAACATAGCCGGCCTCACCGGACACGACATTTTCCGAAATGGAAATGTCCGGCGTTACATTAATATTGGAACACGATGCGGCAAGCGACATCACTGCCACCAGCAGCATGACGGGGAGCGTCCTGTTTATTCTTTGAAATCCAAGCATCTACATTATTGAAAATCAAAGGGATGCCTTAGAGAAGGCTATCCCTTTGAATATAAGAAAATTATGATAATTATTCAGAAACCGTAAGACCAATAAGCAAAGCGCGACGTTCTGTTCCATCAAGTGTTTCTACAGTAACTTCTGTCTCTTCAGAAAAATCAACGCTAAATTCATAATAGTCGGAACCAGTCAACTCTATAGTATATGGCTTATTACTCTTGAATCCGGAATTTTTCACCAATTCGAATTGTTCTATTTCGCCTGCCGATGTAGAAAACTTGATTACAGAATTATTTGTATTCCACGCGATACCATAGAAACCTATTTTTTTGGTTCCAGCCGGAGCAGTAAATGTCGCTTTTCCTGTTTTTCCTCCAGTCCCGAATTTGACTGCAGGTGTTTCCTCTTCGCTTCCATTTATTTTAGCCGATTCCTCAACAGTGTAGACATTCCCTTCATTCACCAATTTCAAAGTCACATTACTTTCAAATGAAGGCATTCCTGAAACAGACATCTGTTTGACAATTACGGTATGAGTCTTGACTGCGACATCTTCTGTAGTAGAAATCGTAATATTAGCCGTAATGATTTCTTCGGTATTGTTAGCTGCAGCCGAAACAGTAATAACATCCGCACCTGTTCCGGAAGTCTTGCTGAGAGTAAAAGCCTCATTGTCACAAACTGCTGTCCAACTTACATTTCCAGATATGGTGATTTCACCCGGCGTGCTGCCATCCTCAGAGATTGAAACGGATGAAGGAGAAACTGTAAAATAAGGAGTGTCAGATTCTTCAACCGAAACCAACAATATTCTGATTCGGGTATCTGTTCCTCCGCAATAATATCCCGTCAGCACCACCCGTTTTCCGTCATACTGGCCAAGATCAAAAGACTCCAGAGGATATTGGATTGAACCTTGAACAGTTGTCCCGTCAATAGTCACATCGTAATAGTAACCATCTACAGACAGCAGGCCTTCATATTGCACATACGTACAATATGTGCGGTCGAATGACGAAATATTAGACGCATCAATAGTAAGCGGAGTCGGATAAGTCACTTCATTTCCTGATGACAAAATCTCAATGTCATCATACGAGAAGGCAATCTGTGCCAAATCACCGTAAGCACCTTTTGTTCCGGAAACCTTGACATTGTCACCTATTTTCACTTCTGGCGGGAGAAAGTTGGAAGACTTGTTGTATACCAATATATTGTCATTATCCTTACTTATAACCATTCCTGCATTGTAAATACCGACAACCACGCCTTCGGCTTGAACGGCTGCTCCTGTGGCTGCATTATAAATTTCCGCATACGTAGTCGGACCGGTAGGACCTGACGGGCCGGCAGGACCTGCCTGGGAAACTGACAAGGTTTCTGAAATAATTGACGCATTGAACTCTACTTCTGCAGTTCTGTCATTTTCTGTATTTTCCTTGACTTCGATCGTTACAGTATAGGTCTCGTTGGCAGAGCCACTGGCAGGAGTAACTGTCAGCCAGCCACTGGCACTTGTCGGCACTGTAGCTTCCCAATCACGCGTAGAAGTGACTGTAATGGTCTTATTTGAAGCCGCTTCATCAAACTCAATCGAAGTCTCGCTCAGAGTTATCGAAGGAGTCTGGTTTTCGGAGTTCTTCTCGTCGCAAGCCGTGAACAACGCAGCAGCCGCGAAACTGATAAAAAATAAATTTCTTAATCTCATAACTTGAAGTTATTAAAAATATTCTGCCTTTTTATTGCCTTGTCTTAAGACTGACAAAGATATATATTTTACCACCACAAAACAAAAAGAAAATAAATTAAATTTCAGTTAAATTTCCAATTCATTACCATAACAGCATATTTTCCTGTCAATTCATAACTTGCATTATTCTTCATTTTACTACAGAATCCCTAATTTATGAGATTAAGGACATAATCTCTCTCAAAGAAAGGACAGCTACGCTCTCATGTATACGAGTGATTCCACGCATGAACCACATCCGCCGGATAGCAGACAGCCTGTCTTTCAGCCATATAATTAAATATTAAATTTTTCAGTCACCTTTTGAATTTTATAAAATATACTATCTTTGCACCGTCAAAATTAAACCTTATTATAGCTATTTTATTATGAATCATTCAATTAAGCTATTAGTATTGGCGATTTTGGGGGTATTTGCCGCCATA
>DVIP01000036.1 GCA_018711225.1 Candidatus Cryptobacteroides intestinipullorum
CAACCAGACTGTCCGGGCCATAAATTCCTATCATTCGGCAAAAGTGGCGCATACGCTCCTTGAAAAACTGGAATGCAGGACGGCCGAGCTGTATGCCCTGCTTGAAAAATCGGTTGCGCTGGCTGAAGAAATGAGGTTGAGATGGTCGCCAAAATAAGCTCGACGGCAAATTTGGGCGGGGCTCTTGGCTATAATTTCCGTAAGGTGGTGGCCAGGGATGCCGTTGTCCTTCTGACTTCCGGTCTCAGCCTGGACCGTGAGGGCAACACATCCCTGGAACGTGCCCTGGAAGACATGTCGCTGTTGATGCCGGTGATGATGAGAACCAAAAAGCCGGTATTCCATGTCTCGCTCAATCCGCACCCGGACGACAGGCTGGACGACGGTCAGCTTGCGGAAATAGCGGAATACTATATGAGGCAGCTCGGATATGGGAACCAGCCATATATCGTTTTCAAGCATAGCGATATTGAGCGGGAACACATACACATCGTTTCTCTGAGGGTGGATTCGGACGGGCACAAGATAGACGACAGTTTTGAAAGGAGGCGCAGCAAGCGCATCAGCAATGAGATAGAGAGAATGTGGAAACTGCATCCGAGTGACCGCAATGCCGTTGTACCGGCAGATGAGTTGAAGGTGGCCGATACGGGCAACGGGGAAATACGGAAACAGATAGCCGCCATACTCTCTGCCGTCCTGAAGAAATATGATTTCCAGTCGCTCGGAGAATTCAATGCCATACTTGCCTCATATAATATTGTCGCGGAGGAAGTGAAAAAGGAAAGCCGTGGCCGGAAATATAACGGCATGGTATATTCCGTAACCGGTGCCGACGGGAAAAAGAAAACCGTCCCGATTGATGCCGGGGAACTTGGCAGAGGTTACGGATACAATGCGTTGCGTACCAGAATGGCGGATTCTGAAAAAAGGTTTGCCGGGCATCGTGCCTATTTGAGAAGAGCCGTGAGAAAGACTATGAGCGGTTCTCCTGACAGGGATGCTTTTGTCCGTCAGCTGGAGAAGAATGACATATCCGTCGTGTTCCGTGAGAATGAATCGGGAAGGATATACGGAATCACATTCATAGATGAACGCAACGGTGTCGCGGCCAACGGTTCGCGTCTTGGCAAGGGATATTCGGCGGTCGTATTCAACGACTACTTCAACGGTTCGGGACACAATCCGTTTGCAGACATGGCGGAAAGTCGTCTGGCCGAGCGTCCGGGACAGGAAGAACGGAGTGATGATATGATGGCCGGAATCGAAGATTTGCTGCTTGACGGGACTGTTCCGCAGGGAATAGACTATAAGGAGATGGCTTTCCAGAAGAAAATGAGGAAGCTGCATTCAGGGAAAATCAGACGGAAGAAATAATAAAAACGGAAAACTATGTCACAGGAAGAAGACGATTTGAGAGGATTGGCCAAGATCATGGATTTCATGAGGGGCATATCCATACTGTTTGTGCTGGTGCATTGCTACTGGTTCTGTTACGGGGCATTCAGCGACTGGGGATTTTCACTGTCCCTGATTGACAGGATACTGATGAATTTCCAGAAGCATACGGAACTGTTCTCTTCCGTCCTGTGGACAAAACTGTTTGCTGTGCTGTTCCTCGGGCTTTCTTGCATCGGGACACGCGGAGTGAAGAGCGAGAGCATCACCTGGCCTAAAATATCGGTTATATTGTCAGTCGGTTTTATCCTCTTCTTTTTCAACCGGTTTCTGTTGGGACTTCCGTATGGCGCAGTGCCTTATATCCTGTCGCTGGCCACCGGATATGTCTTGTTGCTGATGGGCGGAACATGGATGAGCCGGATGCTGAAGAACAATCTGATGGATGATGTGTTCAATGTGGAGAACGAGAGTTTCATGCAGGAAACGCGGCTGATGGAGAATGAGTATTCCGTCAATCTGCCCACACGCTTCTACTACCATAGGAAATGGAACAACGGCTGGATAAATGTGGTCAATCCTTTCCGCGCCACAATCGTTCTCGGCACGCCGGGTTCCGGAAAATCCTATGCGGTGGTCAATAATTTCATCAAGCAGCAGATTGAGAAGTCCTTTGCGATGTATATCTATGACTACAAGTTTCCCGACCTTTCAGAAATAGCCTATAACCATCTTCTCAAACACGCTTCCGGCTATGAGGTGAAACCGTCGTTCTATGTCATCAACTTTGATGACCCGAGATGCAGCCATCGCTGCAATCCCATCAATCCGGATTTCATGTCGGACATATCGGATGCCTACGAATCGGCCTATACGATAATGCTCAATCTGAACCGGAGCTGGATCCAGAAGCAGGGTGACTTCTTTGTGGAATCGCCAATCATACTGTTGGCGGCCATAATATGGTATCTGAAGATAGTGAAAGACGGTAAATACTGTACTTTTCCCCATGCCATCGAATTTCTGAACCGCCCTTATGCGCAGATATTTCCTATTCTTACTTCGTATCCCGAACTGGAGAACTACCTGAGCCCGTTTATGGATGCGTGGGAATCGAATGCCCAGGACCAGCTGCAAGGGCAGATTGCTTCGGCGAAGATTCCTCTGTCAAGGATGATTTCACCGGCTCTCTATTGGGTGATGACCGGGGATGACTTTTCGCTGGACATCAACAACCCGAAGGAGCCGAAGATTCTGGTGGTAGGGAACAATCCGGACAGGCAGAACATCTATTCGGCGGCTCTCGGTCTTTACAACAGCCGTATAGTCAAGCTGATAAACAAGAAAAAGCAGTTGAAGT
>DVIP01000003.1 GCA_018711225.1 Candidatus Cryptobacteroides intestinipullorum
GGTATCGCTTCAATGCACTGCTCTGCAAACACTGACAAGGAAGGTAAGAGCACAGCCATCTTCTTCGGCCTTTCAGGTACAGGCAAGACCACCCTTTCTACCGATCCTAAGAGACTTCTCATCGGTGATGACGAGCACGGCTGGGATGACAACGGTGTCTTCAACTACGAGGGCGGCTGCTATGCAAAGGTCATCAACCTTGACAAGGAAAGCGAGCCGGATATCTACAACG
Organism: Candidatus Cryptobacteroides intestinipullorum; assembly: GCA_018711225.1. Taxonomy (GTDB): domain Bacteria; phylum Bacteroidota; class Bacteroidia; order Bacteroidales; family UBA932; genus Cryptobacteroides; species Cryptobacteroides intestinipullorum. The sequence continues at coordinate 233 of DVIP01000003.1, forward strand.
CCATCAGAAGGGATGCCCTTCTTGAGAACGTTACCGTAGACGCTGCCGGAAAGATCGACTTCGCAGACAAGAGCGTCACTGAGAATACCCGTGTTTCATATCCTATCGACCACATCGAGAACATCGTGAAACCGGTTTCAAAGGGTCCTCACGCAAAGCAGGTAATCTTCCTGTCAGCAGATGCGTTCGGAGTGCTTCCTCCTGTATCAATACTTACTCCTGAACAGACCCAGTACTACTTCCTGTCAGGATTCACCGCCAAGCTTGCAGGTACAGAGCGCGGCATCACTGAGCCTACTCCTACCTTCTCCGCTTGCTTCGGTGCAGCATTCCTTTCACTCCATCCGACAAAATACGGTGAGGAACTCGTGAAGAGGATGAAGGCTGCAGGTGCCAAGGCTTATCTCGTAAACACAGGCTGGAACGGTACAGGCAAGCGTATCTCAATCCGTGATACCCGCGGTATCATCGACGCTATCCTCGACGGGTCTATCGAGAAGGCTCCTACCAAGAAGATTCCTTACTTCGATTTCGAAGTGCCTACAGAGCTTCCTGGTGTTGATCCTGCAATCCTCGATCCTCGCGACACATACGCTGACGCAAGCCAGTGGGATGAAAAGGCCAAGGATCTCGCAGGACGTTTCATCAAGAACTTCGAGAAGTTCACAGGAAACGACCTCGGCAAGTCTCTCGTAGCTGCCGGTCCTAAGCTCTAGGACATTTCCTCAATCAGGATATATCAACGGACAGCCGGATTCAATCCGGCTGTTTTTTTATGCCGGCAGATTGCAAATCTGCCGGAACGTATGTCGGAGCCGTTTACGTCTAGCCGGATTTGCAATCCGGCTCTTCCATATTGTGAAAATGAGTATTTTTGTCATTGTTAACCGAAGAATACGCTTATAATCGGAATAAAAAATGAAAAAAAGATTGTTATCGTCACTGGCGGCCCTGTGTCTGGCCGCATTGCAGATGGGTGCGCAGCCCGGAGTATTCGCCGTCAGGCCGCAGGACACTTCGGCCGGAAGCCTTACAATGGAGGATGCGGTTCTGGGATACGGCCTTTCGCCGGAAACCCTGAAAGTGGTATGGAGACCGGACAGCCGGACCATGACATCGGACGGAAGTGACGGACTTTATGCAGAGAATCCTCTGGACGGAACCAGGGAACAGCTTCTGTCTCCGGAAGACCTGTCCGGAATCATGCAATCCGCGGCAGACAGGAGCGCTCGGCCCGACACTGCAGCCCCTGTATTCTTAAAGTGGGTCAGCCATGATCTGGCGGCATTTGCCTGCAGGGACGGAATACTTCTGGCAGATGTTGCAGGAAAGAAGGCCGAAGGACTGATATCCCTCCCTGAAGGGGCCGCAAATCTGGTCCTCAACCCTTACGGCTGCCATCCGTACACTCTCGGAAACGGACTCTGGTTCTGCGACAACTACGGAAACTCTTATCCGATAGCCGTGGACGGGAACCCGAATATTATATACGGACAATTCGTGAGCAGGAACGAGTTCGGTATCACCGGCGGCATATTCCTTTCGGACGACGGCAGCAAGGTCGCCTTTTACAGGAAAGACGAAACGGCGGTGGGGACATTCCCTCTTCTCGACATAAATTCGAGGACGGGCACATTGTTCCAGATAAAGTACCCTATGGCCGGAATGGCTTCGGAAAATGTCAGGGTCGGAGTATACGACTTCTCGTCGAACACCGTAGTATATCTGGACTGCGACGATTTCGGCTATGACCAGTACATGACCGGCATAACATGGTCTCCGGACGGAGGGCACATTCTGGTGCAGGTTCTCGACAGAACACAGAAACATCTGAAACTCAACATGTATGATTCCTCTACCGGAGAATTTGAAAAAACTCTGCTGACAGAGGACAATGACCGTTTCGTGGAACCTCAGGACCCGGTCTGGTTCCTGAAGGGGAGCGATACGCGTTTCATCTACAAGACAGACAACAGGGACGGATACAAAAACCTGTATCTCTGCGACCTGGACGGGAATATAAAACGGCTGACATGCACGGAGGCTGACGTGGAATATGCAGCCAATGACGGAAAGAATATTTTCTACACATCGGCAGAGGTCTCCCCGGTGGAAAAGCACCTGTTCTGCACCGACATCAGGACGGGAAAGACCAGGCGGCTGACCCCGGCATCAGGATGGCACGAGGTTTCCGTAAGCCCGGACTGCACATGCTTCACTGATTCGTACAGCAGCCTCACCGTTCCCGGAGTGGTGGATTTCTGCTCCGTCTCAGGTGGCGGAAGGACCAACCTCCTTACTGCACCGGATCCTGTATCGGAATACGGATATTGCGAAATATCCCTGGGAACGGTCAGGAGTGCCGACGGCAAATATGACAATTACTACAGACTCATAAAGCCGAAGGATTTCGACCCTTCCAGAAAATATCCGGTAATACTTTACGTGTACGGAGGCCCTCATATGCAGTTGGTAAGAAATTCATGGCTCGGCTCCCTCGCCAGATGGGAAATGTACATGGCCCAGCACGGTTACATAGTCTATGTGCAGGATAACCGCGGTACGCCTAACAGGGGAGCCGCTTACGAGAAAGCCATCTACGGACAGTGCGGACAGGCTGAGATGGCTGACCAGATGGAAGGCATCAGGATGCTCATGAGCCTTGACTATGTGGACAAGGACAGGATAGGCGTGCATGGCTGGAGCTACGGGGGTTTCATGACCATATCCCTCATCACCAATTATCCGGACATTTTCAAGGTAGCCGTGGCCGGAGGTCCTGTCATTGACTGGAAATGGTATGAAGTCATGTACGGGGAGCGGTATATGGGAAGTCCTGTGACAAACCCGGAAGGCTATGCCCTGACCAGCCTGATAAACAAGGCTGCCGGACTGAAGGGCCGGCTGCTCATCTGCCAGGGTGCCGTGGACAATGTGGTTTTGTGGCAGCACAGCCTCAGTTTCATAAGGGAATGCATAAAGAACAATGTCCAGGTGGATTATTTCCCTTATCCGTGCGCGCAGCACAATGTGCTGGGCCGGGACCGAATCCATCTGATGGACAAGGTGACAATGTATTTTGAGGATTACTTGTAGCCATCTATTGTTTTTTCCTGAATAACTGCGTACATTTACCTTATTACCACAACAGACACTAAAGACAGAATTATGAAAAGATGGACAGTACTTGCGGCATTGCTTCTTTCAGCGGCCGTATCATACCATGCGGATGCATGTACAGGCATTACTCTGGTATCGAAAGATACGTCACGTGTCCTGGCAAGGACTTGTGAATGGGGAGGCAGCTGGCTCCAGAGCAGATATGTGGTGGTGCCGAGGGGATATACGCAGAATGCCATTACACCTACCGGGAAAAACGGCATAACATTCACTTCCGAATACGGTTATCTGGGCATTTCCGTGATGCAGGACGAATTTGTGACGGAAGGCCTGAACGAAGCCGGACTTTCGGCCGGGCTTTTCTTCTTCCCCGGTTATGGCCGGTATGAGGAATACGATGAATCCGAAAATTCTTCCACGATGGTGGATGTCCAGCTCGTCGCATGGATGCTCGGCAGCTTTTCCACAGTGGACGAAGTGATGGAATCTGTCGGACAGCTGCATATTGTGGCATTGTCTCCTGAAGCCGGCACTGCCCACTGGCGGATAGCCGACAAGAGCGGACGTCAGGTGGTCCTGGAGATAACGGACGGGAAACCGCATTTCTACGAGAACGTACTCGGTGTCCTTACCAATTCCCCCGGATTCGAATGGCAGATGACCAACCTCAACAATTATGTGAATCTCTATCCCGGGAATGCCTCTCCGAACAAACTGGCCGAGGGTGTGACCCTTTCTTCTTTCGGGGCAGGTACAGGTTTCAGGGGCATACCGGGAGACGTGACTCCTCCGTCCCGTTTCGTGCGTGCCGCCTTTTACCAGTCTACGGCACCGCAGTATGAAACTGGCTTTGAAACGGTGAAGGAGTCATTCCAGATACTGAACAATTTCGACATTCCTATCGGAGTAGAGCACAATGTGGCTTCCGCGCCTGTGCCGGACAATCTTCCGAGTGCCACGCAATGGACGACATCGGCGGATCTGAAGTCCCTTCGCTTCTACTACAGGACAGCATGGAATTCCACCATCAGATGCTTTGACCTCAAATCCATAAGGTTCGACAAGGTGAATTTCATTTCCAAACCTCTCGATGAGGTGATGGACCAGCCTGTAGAATTCGTGAAGGTCAGATAACATGAGTGATTCCGGCCTGTCATTCTGACTGCAATCGTTTCGCGGGATGTTGAATATCCGGTTTCCCGTTCCCGTAGAAGACCGTCCTCTGGTCTTCTTCCTGGCTGCAGAGGAATATCTTGCCCGAAATTCGGACGAAGACTGCTTCCTTCTGTGGCAGGTGGGGCCTACTGTCATTTTCGGCAGGAATCAGGTCATGGAGGCGGAAGTGAATGTGCCTTTCTGCAGGGAACATGGAATACGGATGTTCCGGAGAAAAAGCGGGGGCGGGTGCGTATATGCCGACAGCGGGAACCTCATGATTTCCGCAGTCTCTTCGGGGAATGACAAGCCGTTCATATTCGAAAAGTTCATATCTGCCCTTGCCCTTGCCCTCAGAAGGCAGGGTTTCGATGCATGGCCGTCAGGGCGCAATGATATTCTGGTCTCCGGCAGGAAGGTGTCGGGAAGTGCTTTCTACAGTATCGGCAGCCGCAATATAATACATGCTACACTGCTTTGTGACGTGAATCTGGACATGATGCAGAATGCCGTCACCCCGCCTCCTGAAAAGCTGCGGAAAAAAGGCATAGCCTCTGTCCGGCAGAGGGTAGAGAACCTTTCCGCATTTTCTCCTGCGGATATTGCCGTCATCCGGGAATCCCTTGCAGGATTTTTCTGTGACGGAGAAAGGCTGCTGTCAGACACGGATATCGGCAATATTGAAAGGATAGCGGAGTCTTACATGGACGATAATTTCATTCTCTACGGGAAAATCTCACATAAAAACGATGACAGAAACATCTGAAAACAGTATGGAAACATTGGAAAAGACCTGTCTTTATGACAGCCATTTGGCATTGGGCGCCCAGATGACCCCTTTCGGAGGCTTTATCATGCCTATCCAGTACACCGACATCGCCGGGGAACACAATGCGGTCCGCCGGCATTGCGGAATGTTCGATGTCTCACACATGGGGGAGATATTCGTTTCAGGGCGTGATGCGGAAGCCTTCGTGAACCATATTTTCACGAATGACGTGACCGGACTCGCTCCCGGCCGCATACATTACGGCATGATGCTCTATCCGGACGGAGGTGTGGTGGATGATCTCCTGGTCTACAGGATGCCGGAAGACAATACCTGGCTGCTGGTGGTGAATGCCGCCAATATCGCCGTGGATTACGGGTGGATATGCAGGGCGGCCGCCCCTTATGACGCAGTGGTGGAAAACAAGTCAGCCTCATACGGACAGATAGCCTTGCAGGGGCCTGATTCGGAAAAGGTTGCCCGAGATGTCCTCGGACTGGACCTCTCGGACCTGGTATTCTATACTTTCAGATATGCCGTATATGACGGGGAACGCATAATCGCCAGCAGAAGCGGATATACGGGTGAAGACGGTTTTGAATTTTATGCCTCCCCCGAAACCACGGTGAAGATATGGAATGCCCTTCTTGCATCGGGCGTCACTCCATGCGGGCTGGGATGCCGGGACACTCTCCGCTTTGAAGCCGGGCTTCCTCTTTACGGCCATGAACTCGGCCGTGACATTTCGCCTCTGGAAGCCGGTCTCGGAATGTTCGTAAAGACGGACAAGCCGGAATTTATCGGCAAGGAGGCCGTGGAAAAGCTGAAGGCTGAGGGCCTGAAACGCAAGCTTGTGGGAATATGCCTGGAGGATAAGGCCATACCGCGTGCCGGATATCCTGTCGAGGCTGACGGACGGCAGATAGGCGAAGTGACTACCGGTTACAATTCCATTTCAACAGGAAAGAGCGTCTGCATGGCCTTCGTGGAAACAGGGTATTCGCAGACCGGGACTCCCGTGGAAATCCGGATCAGGAAAAAAGTCTTCAATGGCACTGTCTGCAGGAAACGGTTCTACGACAACAAATACAGGAAATAACGACAGCCGCCTTCGGACGGCTGAAATCCAATAACCAATATAAAAACAATAACACAATGAGCAGAATAGAAGAAGGATTGCTTTACAGCGAATCACACGAATGGGTAAAGGTGGAAGACGGGACGGCCGTTATCGGGATTTCGGACTTCGCACAGCATTCAATGGGCAATATCGTGTATGTGGACATGCCGGAAGAGGATGACGAAGTGTCTGCAGGCGAAGAGTTCGGCGCAGTGGAAAGCGTAAAGGCCGCAAGCGACCTGATTTCCCCTGTCTCCGGAACGGTAATCGGGAAAAACGGGGACTTGGACGACGAACCGGGCCTTCTGAACAAAGATCCTTATGCGAACTGGATAATAAGGGTCAGGATGTCGGATCCTTCGGAAACGGACTCTCTGATGGATGCGGCCGCATACAGGGATTTTCTGGACAAACAGGCTTGATGATACTGCCATGGGATTTGCATATTTCCCTCATACTGATGAGGATATAAAGGCAATGCTCGGGCGTGTCGGACTCACGGACCTGGACGGGCTGTATTCCGATATTTCTCCGGAGTTCATACGGAAAGATGAGTTCGACATACCTGAAGCCATGTCTGAACAGGAAATCAGGAGGCGGTTCAGTGAACTTGCCTCCTGCAATATCCCCTTGAAGGTTTTCTGCGGGGCGGGAGCCTGCGACCATTATTCTCCGGCGGTGATTCCTGCGATAATTTCCAGATCGGAATATCTTACATCCTACACCCCGTATCAGGCGGAGGTGTCACAGGGGACCCTGAGATATATTTTCGAATTTCAGACCATGATGGCGGAGCTTACCGGCATGGACTGTTCCAATGCGTCAATGTATGACGGGGCCACATCCGCGGCGGAAGCTGCCCTGATGTCGGTGGCGTGCACCAGAAAGAGAAGCAGGGTGCTGCTTTCGGAGACTCTGCTGCCTCAGGTTCTGGATGTCGTCAAGACTTATTGCAGGTTCCACGGTGTGGAAGTCACGGTAATACCTGCCAGGGAGTGGACTTCCGACAAGGAGGCCATGGTTTCGGAACTTGCTTCCGGCGATGTCGCTGGTGTACTGGTTCCCGGTATAAACAGGTATGGGGTAATAGAAGACTTTACCTCCCTGGCTGACTCCGTCCATTCCGCGAAAGCGCTGCTTGTCATCTATTCGGATCCTTCTTCCCTGGCAGTCATCAGGACTCCGGGAGAGTGGGGCGCAGACATTGTCTGCGGAGACGCCCAGACTCTGGGTATCCCTCTCAATTTCGGAGGACCGTATCTCGGTTTCCTGTGCTGCAGACAGGAATATGTCAGGAAACTGCCCGGAAGGATAGTCGGTCAGACGGAGGATGCTGACGGGAAGAGATGCTATGTCCTTACATTGCAGGCCAGGGAACAGCACATCCGCAGGGAAAAGGCTACGAGCAACATCTGTTCGAACCAGTCTCTTATGGCCCTTTATGTGACGGTGTACATGTCGCTCATGGGACCTGAAGGACTCAGGAAAGTGAATGAACTTTCATACGGGGGAGCGCATTATCTTCATGACAGGCTGCTGGAGACGGGGGTTTTCAGTGATGTCTGCACGAAACCTTTCCTGAAGGAATTTGTCCTTAAAACGGAAATACCTGCGGACAGGCTCAGACAGGCACTTCTGGACAACGGTTATTACGGGGCCCTTTCATGCGGAGACGGCCTGGTGTCGTTCTGTGTCACGGAAAACAGGACCAGAGAGGAAATCGACGGCCTTGTGGACACGGTGAAAACGCTTAAGGGACAGTATTGATCTATTGAAAATTCTTCGAACTGGCATAATCATGAAATATTACGACAAACTGATATTCGAATTGTCCAGGGAAGGCAGGACGGGGTATTCACTTCCTTCCTGCAAGTGGACCGCTGCTGTGGAGAACCTTCCGGAAGGTCTGAAGCGGAAAAGCCCTCTGCGTCTGCCACAGGTCAGCGAGCCGGATGTGGTGAGGCATTATGTGAATCTCTCCAACATGAATTTCGGAGTGGATACTGGATTTTATCCTCTGGGAAGCTGCACGATGAAGTACAATCCCAGAATCAATGAGGAAACGGCTTCACATCCGGGATTTGCCGGCCTTCATCCGCTGCAGCCGGCCTCTACGGTGCAGGGCGCGCTGCGTATTTGTTCGGAGCTTTCAGACTGGCTTTGCTCCCTCACGGGAATGTCAGCCTTCACGCTGAACCCGTTTGCGGGAGCGCACGGGGAACTGACCGGCCTTATGGTCATGAGACAATACCATATATCCAGGGGAGATCTGAAAAGGACGAAAGTGATAGTCCCGGACAGCGCGCACGGTACGAATCCGGCAAGTGCGGCAGTATGCGGACTTCAGGTGGTGCAGGTCAGGTCCACGCCTCAGGGAATAATAGACATTGAGGACCTCAGACCGCTCCTGGATGATACCGTGGCAGGAATAATGATGACGAATCCCAATACCCTCGGCCTTTTCGAGACTGAAATAAGCGAGATAGAAAAGTCCGTACACGGGGCGGGAGGACTGCTGTATTATGACGGCGCGAACATGAACGCCCTTCTCGGCAAGGTCAGGCCGGGAGACATGGGCTTTGACATCATGCACCTGAATCTGCACAAGACCTTTTCTACACCTCATGGCGGCGGCGGACCCGGTGCCGGCCCCGTAGGAGTGGCCGCACGCCTGGCCCATCTGCTGCCTTCTCCTGTGGTGAAGAAGAACGGGGACGGGACTTACGGAATAGAGGAACAGCCGGACGGCGCTGGCCGTATTTCCGGATTCATGGGCAATTTCGGGGTTCTCTTGAAGGCCTATACCTATATCTGCATGCTCGGCAGGGAGAATGTGAAGTTTGTAGGTCCGTATGCGGTTCTGTCTGCCAATTACGTCAAGGAATCGCTGAAGGACAAATTCAAACTTCCCGTACCTTTCCTGTGCAAACACGAATTTGTCTTCGACGGACTGAAGGATGAATATGCGGGCGGGGAAAACGGAGTCACTACTCTGGATGTGGCCAAGCGCCTTCTGGATTACGGCTTCCATGCTCCTACCATTTACTTCCCGCTGCTGTTCCACCAGTCCATAATGATCGAGCCTACGGAAACCGAATCCAAAGAGACACTCGATGCCTTCATAGATGCGATGCACAGGATTGCGGATGAGGCTTCTTCGGATCCTGAACTTCTGAAAGGCGCTCCGCACAATACCCCTGTCCGCCGTCCCGACGAGACGATGGCGGCCACCCGTCCCGTCCTGAAATACGGCTTCGGGAAGACAGATGAATAACCGGAAAGTGAATTATGACTGTATTTATCATAGGTGCCGGCCCGGGCGGATATGAAACGGCCCTGGCTGCGCGTAAAGCCGGAGCGGAAGTGATACTGGCCGAGTCCGGACAGGTAGGCGGTACTTGCCTGAATGCAGGCTGCATACCGACCAAATGCTATTGCAGGAGTGCGGAAATCATGGAAGGGATCCGTTCTGCCGCAGATTTCGGCATCAGTGCGGCTGCAGCGCAAATAGATTTTCCGGCTGTAAAGGCACGCAAGGACGGTATCGTGGCCGGGCTCAGGGAAAACATAGTCTCGATGCTCGGCAGCGCCGGTGTGACTGTCGTCCGCGGTCTCGCATCATTCAAGGATTCCAGAACGGTCACCGTAGGAGGAACTGACTACACGGCGGACTGTTTCATTATAGCGACAGGTTCTGTCCCGACAGTCCCCGATATTCCGGGAATTTCACTGCCCGGAGTCCTCGGCTCCACTGAGGCTCTGGACCTTGAGACCCTGCCGGCAAGCCTTTGTATTATAGGCGGAGGCGTGATAGGGCTGGAGTTCGCTTCGATATTCCGCAGTTTCGGGACAGAGGTGACAGTAGTGGAATATTGCCGGGAAATCCTTCCCCGCTTTGACCAGGATATAGCCAGGAGGTTGAGGCAGAGCCTCTCCAGAAGAGGAATAACTTTCAGTGTCCAGTCCCGTGTCAGCTCCGTGGAAAGCCTTTCCGACGGACGGCTCAGGGTAAACTGGATGCGGAAGGACAATCCGTCCAGCTGTGATGCGGACAAGGTGCTTCTGGCTGCAGGCAGGCGGCCGGATTCATCTGCCCTCCATCTGGAGAGAGCCGGAGTGGATACTGTTCGCGGTGCGGTGGTCGTGGATGATGACATGAGGACCAGCGTCCCTCACATCTTCGCCATAGGCGACGTGAACGGACGCCAGCTTCTGGCCCATGCTGCCGTTTTCCAGGGAAAGGTGGCGCTGCGGGCTATCCTGAAGGATGGCGGTATGCCCGTGCCGGATGATATGGAATACAAGCTTTCCATAATGCCTTCTGCCGTATTCACCATGCCCGAAGCCGCATCCGTGGGGCTTACTGAGGAAGATTGCAAGGCGGCGTCTATCGCCGGGTACAAGGTTTTCAAGTCCTTTTTCCGAGCCAACGGCAAGGCTGTATGTCTCGGGGAAACCGACGGAATGTGCAAACTGATAGCCGCTGCGGACGGGCGTATTCTCGGCTGCCATATCTGCGGACCTCATTCGGCAGATATGGTGCAGGAAATATCATCCCTTATGACTGCGGGGGCGACTGTATGGACATTGGCGCACAGCGTGCACATACATCCTACATTGTCCGAGATATTGGCGGATGCCGTTTCGTGACCGGTGTTTACAGGATATTTTCGGAAGCGAACATGAGACGGTATGCTTCGGCCTTTCTGTCGAGACTTAACGGATAGGCTCTGGAGGATGAAGGCATTCTCCAGAGCCTGTATATTCTGTCTGCGTCTGACTGATTCCCTGCAGGGCTTTGGGCCGGACGGAATACGGAATAATGTCCGGGAGAGGGTATTTCGCACTCAAGCACTCCGGCGGCGGTTTCGGCTGCCTTCTGCCCGGTCACTGCCACTGCCCTGCATTCCGGGATTGCACGGAGCAGGCTTTCCAGGTCTGAGGGCCTGACTATTTCCAGAAACTTGTCGGAAGCGTTGTCCCTGAGTCTTCTGACGGATTCTGCCGTATCATACAGGGCGATTCCTTTCCGGCTGCAGAACTGCATGATTTTCTCCCTGTCGAAATGTTTCCCGTCTCCGGTGACGAAGACGTTCCTGTCATTGAAGAATATCAGACCGAATATCCTCCACATGTCATTATTGAAGTTCGGATAAAAGAAATCCATCGACCACCTTTCCTTCTTGGGCGGAAAACTTCCGAGCATGAGAAGCCGCGCGTTTCCGGGCAGAAACGGTTGAAGCGGATGTTTTTCTACAGCCAGTCCTTCCATACTGCGGTCATTTCTCTTCTGTCTCGTTCTCGTTCTTGTCCTCGTCCTCGGAGAGATACTCTTTTCTGAACATGTCCAGGAACAGGAGAAACAGAGATACCAGCAGCGGACCGAAAATGATACCCATGAACCCGAACAGCGGCAGACCTATCACGACTCCTGAAATCGTTATCAGCGGATGCGTGTTGGCCAGCTTTTTCTGGAGAATGAACCTTATCAGGTTGTCGCTCTGGGATATGAATATTGCCCCGAAAAGGATTATGCCTATAGCCTTGCCCCACAGTCCGATGACGGCGAAATAGATGCCTATCGGAATCCAGATGACCATCGTGCCCACAATAGGCACCATGGAGCAGAGTCCTGTCATGAATGCGGAGAGAAAAGCATTCGGAACACCGAACGACACGTAGCCTACCCAGGCTATAAGGCCCTGTATGAGGGCAAGCAGAGGTATTCCTATGGCATTCGATTTCACCATGACATTTATTCTGTCTATGGTTTCCATCTTGTTTACCTTCTTCATCGGAATGAGGGATGAGAGGTAGTCCTCCATTTTCTTTCCGCCAGTCAGAAGAAAGAACAGAACGACCAGGGCCGCGGCTACATTTATGAAAAAGTCACCGATGCCGTTTATGACCGACTGTCCGAGAGCCGTGACTTTCCCTGCCATGAAGGTTATGCTTTTTTCGGAGACAAGGTTTATCCCGAACTTGTCCTTGACGGCATCTACAGTCTGCATTATGGGAGCCAGTATGTCATTTGTATTCCAGTTTACCTGCTGGAGTTTCGATATTATGAACCAGACAAGCAGTGAAAGAGGTATGACTATGAACAGTATCACGCAAACCAGGATGATGCTGGCGGACAAAGTGCTCCTGCCTGTCTTTTCCGTAAGCCTGAAAGCCGGTTTCCTGAGAAGGATATACAGCGTCATGGCACCCAGTATTCCGCTTATGAAAGACTGTATCTGCCTGAACAGCACTATGCCGAGTCCAAAAATAAGAATCAGCAGGGCATACTCCCAGATGAGTTCCCTGCTGATGTGTCTCTTGTCGTATCTGTCCATGAGGTTCAGAATAGTTCGTCAAGCTTGTTGTACAGTTCTTCACTTTCGCCTACGAAAACCTGGACAATCTTTCCTTCCCTGTCAATCAGGATCTTGGTCGGGAAGCCTTCTATCGCGTAAGAGTCAGGGATGGCGCGGCTGTCGCCGTTGTAAAGGTTGGTCCATGTCAGACCTTCTTCCTGCACGGTCTTTTTCCAGACTTCTTCGCTGTCGTTGCAGTCTATTCCCACGAACTCTATTTTGTCACTGTATTTTTCGTAGTATTTCTTCATGTCCGGCATGCCTTTCATGCACCAGTAGCACCATTTTCCCCAGAAATCCAGAAGGACGTATTTCCCGCGGAAGGATGACAGCGTGCGCATGTTCCCGTCAATGTCTTTCAGACTGAAATCCGGAGCCGTTTTCCCGGGCTGGATTTCGGATTTGTTCTTTTCCCTGAGCAGGCTGGATGCGAACTGGTCCGCAAGGTCTGACAGCATGGCTCCCATAGCGCTTTCTTTCACGCCGGACCCCAGCATGTTGTAGGATTCAAGCCCTTTTTCCGGGTTCATGAACAGTGTCAGGTAACCGGAAGTGAGATCGTCAGGGTTTGCCTGTACGTATGAGAAAAAGATGCTGTCCCTTTTGGTCAGCAGACTCTGGTGCTCCGCGCTTATCGACTGCTGGCCGATGATGTCATCCTCGGCTATTGTCATGGCTTTTTTGTAGAGATTCTGGAATTCCTCCTGGATTTTCCCGAATTCGCCGAATGAGGCGATGCCGTCGGATATTTCGGTTCCGCTGAATACCGGATCGGATATGCTGCCGGAAACCTTCACTTTTTCTCCAGGGAGCATGAGGACAGGGGAAGCTGTGCCGTTTGCATTCCCGAGCGGAGTGACGTAGACGAAGAAAGCGGCGGTGTCCTTGAATCCTATATTGATTTTGCCGTTCTTCGCCACCACTGTATCGGCCAATGCCAGGTCATTTGTCCGGGCATTATATATGAAGACTGAAAGCGAGTCATTGCCTGCATCATCCAATGTGCCGCTGATCTGTTTGCCGCCGTTGCAGCTGTTCAGAGACAGGAGGCCTGTTACAGCCGCGGCCATTGCTGCCGCAGTTTTTACAAGATAATTCATTTCCGTTAATTTTAAACCAATACTATTTCCAAAAATCATCCAAAAATAACGATAATATTTCTGATTCCCTCGGAATCATGGTAT
>DVIP01000037.1 GCA_018711225.1 Candidatus Cryptobacteroides intestinipullorum
ATTTAACTCTTATTTTAGGGTACTTTAATTCCTACGCACACCTTATAGTCGTCGCTTCACGCGGAAGATGCTTTCTTTAAGAGATGCGTTTTTCAGACACAAATTTAGATAAAATCCTCGGAATTCTACACCGGCATAATTGGAAAATCCACAGCGTGTTGACCCTGTATGCCGTATGCACGAGTTCACGTTCTTTGCCTACCAAGCCAACGAAGCCCTGCACATGACACGATTGTTCAAGAAAGTGGAAAAGCCTATTGATTATTAATATTATCTTTATGTTCTCAATATTGAAAGATGAATTGTTGCAAAAATAAGAAAAGCATAAGGAATACTTAGAATTGACGGGAACTTTACGGTATCAAATCACAAAGAGTATTGAATGTATAATCTGATAATCAGAAAAATATAGAATGTTATTCGGTTCAAGTGTGGAGTTGTTCGTCTATTGAATCGGAGGTTCTGACAAAACCTTACGCAAAATAAACAATACTCCACGTTGCCGACTTTCCGACATTCGTGGAGTATTGCGTTATAAATTTAGAAGCCGTTATTAAACGCTATCCACACCAGCACCTCCTAAAAGAAAGCAGACCGGAAATGTTCGGACGGCGTGGCCGCCCGTGGCCTCGTGAACGGGAGGGACCCGCGACGAAGTCGTGGGAGGGATTTACCGGTCCGAACATTTCCGGTCTGCTTCTATAAGGTATTTTGCGGATAATCACCATTTATTGTTTCACAGGGGTGAACTTTATTGCGAACCCTCCGCCCGGAGCAAGATGTATCCCGAGGCTGAACACGTCATTGTCAGCTCCTTCCAGTGTATATTCCGTCTTGCGGAAGTCTCTTGCAGCCCTGTGGGCATTCACACCGTCAGTAAACATTTCGACCTTCCATTTCCCGTCACCGAGGAACTTCTTGAGATCGATCTCCATGTCCCTTGCATCCCAGTTCGTCATGCCTCCGACATACCACACATCGCCCTTCCTCTTGGCTACGGCAACGTATTCGGCAACCTTCCCGTCAAGAGGGACTATCTCATCCCATACAGTCGGTATTTCCGCTATATATTCAAGACATTCAGGTTCCTTCATGTAGTTGCTCGGAGAATCGCACAGCATCGTCAGCGGAGAATTGAAGACCACATACTCTGCAAGCTGGCGGCATCTCGTCCCCTGGCTCATGCCCTCGCTGTTCACAGGACGGAAATTCTCCCTTGTCGCGTTGCGCATCGCTCCCTGCGTATAGTCCATAGGCCCGGCGACCATCCTTATGAAAGGTATGGTGACATCATAGGTCACCTGGTCCACTTCGCTTCCCGACCATTTCAACTGCTCCAGACCGTGTACGCCCTCATAATTGACCACGTTAGGATATGTCCTGTCAAGACCTGCCGGCTTGTATGTCCCGTGGAAGTCCACAAGAAGATGATATTTTGCAGCCGTTTCCGCTGCACGTCTGTGGAAATCCACCATTATCTGGTCGTCCCTGTCCATAAAGTCTATCTTGAAGCCCTTTATGCCAAGTTCAGAGAAATAACGGCATACATTCTCCATATCCCTGTCGAATGCCCAGTATCCTGCCCAGAGAATAAGGCCCACATTACGCTCACGTCCGTACTCAACCAATTCCTTCAGGTCAATTTCCGGCACCACCTGCATCAGATCCGCCTTCAGATTGACAGCCCATCCTTCATCGAGGATGACATACTCTATCCCGTGCTGCGAAGCGAAGTCTATATAATATTTGTACGTCTCGTTGTTGATGCCGGCCTCGAAATCGACGTCGGTGATATTCCAGTCGTTCCACCATTCCCAGGCCACCTTCCCCGGACGGACCCAACTGAAGTCGGAACCTTTGGCAGGAGGAGTGGCAAGCCTGTACACGAGATTGTTGGCAAGGAGATCCTTGTCTTCCCTGCTGACAGCGACTATCCTCCACGGGAAAGATGTCGCCCCGTCGTATCTTGCAATATAGTTCTCCCTGCTTTTCACTAACATCTGGAGCATGTTGTGGCCGCCCTGCTCCAGATCCTTCGGATACGGTGCGAAATTACCCTCAAGGGACGTGTCCCCGTCTCCGTTATAAAGATACATTCCGGGATAGTTCAGCAGATCAGACTCCATGATGCAGAGCTTCGTCCCGTGCGGTGCCTCCACAAGCACCGGAAGGAACGCCAGCCGGCTCCGTTCCCAGCCCGAGATGTTGAAATGGCTGTACAGATTCTCGAAAGAGTTGAAATACTGGGACTCGAGACTTGTAGTGTTCTGCCTTACATATGACGCATACATCGTCCAGTCTTCAGGGAAAGAGAATGCAGCCTGCTCCGAGAGCACCTTGAACGGGGACTTCGACTTTGAAATGAACCTGTATGCCACACCCTCATCGAATGCCTTGAACACAAGATCGCAGTTTTTGAACTTCAGGGTAAGGCTGTTGCTGTCTTCACAGCTTCCCTTTACAGCTCGGCAGCTTCCAGTCCCGTAGACAGTCCCGTCCACGAGTGTCATGGAAATCCCGGACGGGGACATAAGGCAGGTCTCCCCCTGATACAATGACCAGGTCACCCCCTCACCGGCGGAAATCTTTACGGTCAGGCTTCCGTCCGGCGAAGACAGACTGTAGTCTTTCGGAGCAGCGGATGCTCCCAGTGCAATCATCATTGCAGTCATCAGTGTCAGTGTCTTTTTCATCGTTTTGATTTATTTGGTTGATAATGTTTCTTTGTCCGTCGCCTGCCACGGGTCATATCCCCATTTTCTCTTTCATGGATCTGAGCAGGTCAAAGGCCTGCAGCGGGGTCAGATTGTTGATATCCACATTCACAAGATCATCCCTCAGGGATGACAGCAGAGGGTCATCGAGCTGGAAAAACGACAGTTGGAGCGAGCCGTCGCTCTCTATACGCCCCTCCCGGACATTGTGCGGCCGGGTCATCCTGTGACGCACTCCCGGCTGCGGAACTGCCGCACCGTTCCGACCGGCATCCTGATACCCGGCAGTCCGTTCCTGTCCGTTCCCGGCCTGTCCCACATTCCGGTCCGCCGCATCCGCCGCCTGTTCTCCGTTCCCTGTCTTCCCCGCAACATCCTGAGACCTGACCACCGGCTGCGTCATGTTTACGTCAGCCCCCCGGTCCGCCTGTTGCACAAGATTGCGTATAGTCCCTTCCTCCAATGACTTCAGAGTCTTCTCGGCAGACTCGATCACC
>DVIP01000038.1 GCA_018711225.1 Candidatus Cryptobacteroides intestinipullorum
CTGCTCCTTGAAATGCAAACGACAATCTTCCTCCGAACCGAAATGAGCCGTAAAACTGAATATGTTCATAATCCCTGCTTTTTGAGCGCTAATATACTAAAAATATTAGGTGTGTTTGCGGAGAATCAGAATAAAAAATGTAGAAAAGGTCGGATTTGTAATGAAAAATACAGAAAATGAAAACTTCGAAGGCCTGTCACTGAGCCTGTGTACCGGAAGATGCACGTTAGTGGTGGACGGCCACGGATATCCGGTGGAAGGGGACAGCCTTGTGGTCCTGTCATCCGGCCATCTTGTGGAAGTGAAGGACAGGTCATCCGACTATATGTCGCGTACAGTGAATGTTTCCCTGGAAGAAGTGCTCGAATTTCCGAGCCCGGTGGACCTGGACATAATAAGCCTGTCCATGAAATACCATGTCATACCGCTGGACAGGGAGGAAACCGCCTGTCTGTCTGCATACTACGACCTTCTGGACAGACAGCGCCGTCAGGACGATTCGGCATACAGGAGGGAAATCACCAGATCCCTCGTCTATGCCCTGATGCTGGAGATATGCGACCGTTTCCTGATTCTGACCGAGAGGAAGCCCGACATGCCTCGCCCCAAACAGGAAATCCTGACGGACAATTTCTTCAGACTCATGTCGGCTTATTACAGGACCGAGCACAATGTGGGATTCTATGCCGGAATGCTGAACCGGACCCCGAAATACCTTTCCAACGCCATAAGGAAACTCAGCGGGAGATCAGTCCCCGACTGGATTGATTCCATGCTGGTGAGGGATATAAAGCAGATGCTGAAGTTCTCGGACAAGACAATCCTCGAAATTTCCGAGGAACTGAATTTTTCCAGTCCTTCGGTCTTCATACAGTTTTTCCGCCGCAAGACCGGAGTCACCCCTCTGCAGTACCGCAAACAGGGCTGACGTGACGGTCTTTTGAGGATGCGTGCCTTTCCGCTCCGGAGGACTACTTGCAGACCATGATATCGAGAATCATGTTGTCGGTAGTCTGCATCCCTTTGGAGCCTATTTCTCCGAGATTCCTTATCGTCTTTTCTATATCCTTTTCGATGATGCCGTCGTTTTCGGAAATGCAGATGCCTTCCATTGCGAGCACCGCCGACTGCAATGCGCATGACACTCCGGAGGCCACTTTAAGTGCACATCCTACCTTCGCCCCGTCGCAGACCATGCCGGTGATGTTCCCGATCATGTTCTTGATGGCGGCGCATATCTGGCCGTATGTGCCTCCGCGCAAGTATACTATCCCGCAGGCCGCTCCGGTGGAGGCAATCACGCAGCCGCACAGTGCGGAAAGTTTTCCCAGATATCCCTTTATGTGTATGGCGACAAGATGGCTCAGGACCAGAGCCCTGGCCAGCTGCTCATCGTTGACATCGTATTTCAGGCTGTAGGCTATCACAGGCATTGTGACAGTGATGCCCTGGTTTCCGCTGCCCGAATTGCTCATGGCCGGAAGCGTGCATCCTGCCATTCGTGCATCGGACGCGGCTGCAGTCATGGCCATGGCATAGCTCATGAAGTCGGAGCCGAACACCTGCCTGTATTTTTCTGACAATATCGTATGTCCGACCCTCAGCCCGTAGGATGATGCCAGCCCTTCTTTCGCCAGGGCCAGATTCAGGTCCCTGGACTCCAGTATGAATCTGATATCTTCGAATGGAACCGTATCGGCGAATTCCAGGATTTCGCGTACCGTCAGACCGTAGTCCCTGGTACTCTTGTCCTCCTGTGCATCCTCCGTCGAGGAAACTGACTTGTTCAGGACGATGTCATCGAACCATGTCTCCACTATGTTGTCATGGTCATCTTCTATCAGTGCCGACGCCTTGTGGCCTTCCGACAGGCTTACGTTGGCCTTTACGAACAGTTTGTGGCCGGTATCGGCCAGTCCTACCCTGACTTTGCCTCCGGACACCAGTTCCTTGGCTTTCTCTATGGCTTCAGGGTTGAGGTCGTGCAGGACTTCGAGACCGTATTCCGTCTTTCCGCATACGGCTCCCAGAGCGGAGGCTATGTGAAGTCCCACCATGCCGGTGCCGGGAATACCCACGCCCATTCCGTTCTTGAGTATGTTCCCGCTGACTTCCACGCTGATGTCAGGGTTTGCATCCATTCTCCAGCCTGAAGTCCTGCATCCGCATCTGTCTTCAAGTATTTCCATAGCTTTGGCTACCGCAAGGGCGACGGCTATGGGTTCCGTGCATCCCAGAGCCGGTTTCACTTCCTTATGTATGAGTCCGATTATTTCAGATATCCTCTTCCTGTCCATGTCCTTCTGTCTTTTTAAGATATTCGATGCTTGATTTTATAATCATGTCTATATGGCTGTCATCCAGTAGAACTTCGACGGGGAACCCGATGCAGACTGTCCTGTATGTTCCGAAGTCGGAACATACACCCGCAGATATGCGGGTATCCGCGTAGCGGAGGAAAGTCGCACCGGCTTCGCTTGACGGGACTATGCCGTCAGGTGCCTCCACACTGTAGAGCCTTTCGCCAGGACTGTTGTTGAATGCCATCCTGCTTCCGTTTGCAGGACATTCCAGCCCCTTCCTGCATGGAACAGGCATGACTTCTCCCGTACTGCTCCCGAAACCTGTGACGTACGTATAGCCGAGCACGTCTTCCGCGAATTTCACCGACGATGCCCTGAATGTACTGTCTTTTTCCACAGGATAGATGCTGTCCCAGATATCAGTGGCGATATAGGCTCCCGAAACCAGGACATTGCCGCCGCCTGCCGTATAGTTCCGCAGAGTTTCCTGCAACTTGTCCGAGAATGTCTCGTACCGGACGCTTTCACCTGCAAAACCGGGGACAGAAACCTGCTTGCCGCATATCAGGTCCATGCACCACACATCTCCGGCAAGTTCCGGATCAGCGCAGAATGCGGCGGCGCTGCCCGAGCAGAAAGGATACCCGGCATCCAGTATGGCACGGCCGTGCACGGAAGGGTAGTCGAATGTATTCCCGGCTATTATTGTCCCGGCATAATTGCTGTGCGAAGCCCCGAATCCCGGACTGGCATTGCTCACCCACTCCAGTCCGCGCCTGTTTTCATACATTGTCCCGGTGAAGGATGCCTCCCGCATATAGGGTACCCCGCTGTCTATCCTGTTGTCGAAACCTGCAAACTCAGGAGTATCGAACCATGCGGGGGAGGATACACGATCGAAATTGTTCACTACCAGGACACAGCTGTCCGTGATTTCTTTCCGTCCGTCATGCAGCGCTGCAGGAGTTCCTGCGCTCAAGGTTTCGGAAGGGAAACTCTTCCCTCCTGCGTTGAATGCGGTTATCCTGAAACTGTAAAGCCGTCCGGGTTCATAGCTGACCTCTGTGGAGTATGTGCCGTCTTCCGATATGTCAAGGTCCGTTATCACCGTGCCGCTGTCGAAAACCCCGTCATCTGTCCTTGTCTGCAGTATGAATCCTTCCGCATCTGTCGTAGGCTCCGAAAGGTCGCGAGTCTTTTTCCATTTCAGAAGCATTTTTCCGTCCCTGAACGACACTGAGAACGAGTTTACGGGAAGAGGCTGTACCGCATAGCTGCAGCCGTATCTGTTGCTGAGGTATTTGAGCATTCCCTTGTATATGGCCCTCGATACAGTGAACTTGAATGCAGGGTCATGGCCGTATTTCATGTCTGCGAAATTCTGGTGGGAAAGGAGTTCGCACAGCATGGACGGGCAGGTAGGAGTGCGGGATTCCCTGTAGCTGCGGTCCCAGATGAACCGCCTGTTCCATTCGGGCTCGAAACTGTCACGTATGTCGTTCACGATCTGGCTCTGAACGAGGTTCGCAAATTCCCTGCTGGTCTTTCTGTCTTCACCGGAAGGAAGTTTCCTCCTGTATTCGGATTTCAGGGTGTAAATGGCGAGCGTGCCGACGATAGAGTCCTCCTGCATGGTGCCTGCATCCGAGTGGAGGGCGAAAGCCAGGTCGAAAGGTATGTTCCGGCCCTCTTCGTCAGGATTCACGTCAGAACCGCCGCTCATATACGCTACCCAGTCGCCCCTGCACATGAAATCGTCCTTGTAGTCGCTTTTCTTTTCATTCTGGCTGAAAAGGGTGGAGTCCGCTCCCGCCCACTGGAGCCAGTATCGGGCGCCTTCTGCAAAACGCGGCATTCCGGATATTTCCGGAACAGAAAATCCGTCACCTTCGATGCTCCGGGCAATATTCCCGTATCCTCCGCCTATTTTCACGGCATCGGCAGTCACTACCGACCTTTTCGGATTCTCGTCGGAAGAAGTATTGTCCAGCGTGATATGGCAGGATTGTCCCGGAGCGAACCAGAATGTCCCGAGATAAATCCATGTCCCGCCTCCCATGCTCTGGTCTACGGAAAATTCCGTCGCCCCGCCCAGATGGTGTACGGTATAGCGTGCAGAGTGCGTGCTGTTCGGGAAAGTCTTGTATGAGACATAGACCGCATATTCCCCCTTTTCCGGAATATCGGGTGTCCATACCGTTTCCGATACCTTTCCCGATCCCTCCTTCACACATTCCGCCATGCGTGCCGTCCCCATGCGGAAAGGATTGTCGTTCCCGTAATATTGTTCCCTGGCGTCGGCGAATCCTGTACCGGCATCCTTCCATTTTCCCGTTTCCGAATAATGTCCGTGTCTTCTCAGGAACTGTGGCGCTGCGGATGCGTCCCAGGTGCTGTCGGAAGTGAAATCCGGGTCATTGTCCACGATGATTTCATGTTTCTGCATATCCCTTTCCCTTGGCAGCATGACGTAAGCCCCCGCATTTTCAAGCATCGGCACCAGGAAGGGGAGTACATAGCTTTGCGTGAAAAGGTCCTCCACTGTCTGGAACAGGCATGGCCTCTGCCACTCCCATCTGCCGTGAGCCTGTTCGTAATAGAGTCCGTGGCTCTGCCACAATGCTATATGGCATCCGTCCAGGCCTTCGCTCCATTTCATGTCTCCGGTCTTTTCCACTATCGTCTTTCCTGTCCCGGGCCGCTTCCTGATCCTGTATGTTTCGTTTACGGGAGTTCCGCTGTTGTCCAGAAGCCCCGTGACGAGACTCTGCAGCTTTTCCCCCCGGCTGCTTATGCGCCCGACTTTGTAGTGCCTGTATTTTTCAGGGAAAAGATTCTTCAGTTCCTTCTCAAACCATTTGGAATCCCGGTATGTCCACGGGAGGTCGCTCAATGAATTGTCAAAGTAGAAATCCAGGCTGCCGCCCCGTTTCATTACCGCTTTCAGTCCCAGTTCACCGCGGACTGATGTCCTCTCATATATCAGTGTATCAAGAGTCTTGCATGCAGGCAGAAAATCCTCCACAATCCTGCTCTGTCCCTGGACGCCGATCGCCGTCCCCAGAAAGAGCCCCGCCATAACCGCCAATACTTTCATCTTCCGGAATCCCTCCAATTCTTTATAAAAGCCTCATATATCTGCAGTACGGCAATCGCGGCGGCTATGCCGCAGCAGTCTGCCAGCAGGTCTCCCGTATCGCACTGCCTGTATCCGGTCATCCACTGCACGGCCTCCGTCATGGCTCCGAAAGCTACGCCGCAGACGAATATGAATATGCTGAACCTCAGATATTTCCGAGGCGTGTTTCTCAGTTTCGGGAAGGCAAGGTAAGTCATGACCGGCATCGGAAAGAACAGCAGGAAGTGCACTATCTTGTCTTTCGGAAGCCCGATCCATTCCGTACTTAAATCAATGCTGCCCCTGAAATTCCAGAAGCAGCAGAAACATAGTCCCAATATGTAAATGTAGAATAATGACTTGAGTATGTGATGAATCCTATCTCGCATATTTTTCAACTGTCCTCATCATCTCTCCGTACTGCGCCTCGATGCTCTGCAACATCCTGTACTGTGCACGCGTCCGCACCAGATTATGCTCCGGATAGGCTATTTTGTAATAGACATCACCGTCGATGTAGTCCATAAGGAAACGGAGCACCTGTTCGTACGTGATGTATCTGGCCGAGAATGCCAGATGGCTGATCTCGGATTCCGTCAGGTTGCCTTTCCTCTGGGACAGGTAGCCGCGTGTGTATGCTTCGAACATTTCCATGGACATGCCCACATTCCCAAGATTCCTGTCGTCTTCGGCTCCGGTATTGGTGTAGGACCTTATGGCATCACCGAAATCGTTCAATGACGTGCTGCTCATGCAGGTGTCGAGGTCTATGACACAGAGTACGTCCCCTTTTCCGTCAAACAGTATGTTGCTTATCTTGGTGTCGTTGTGTGTCACTCTGGTAGGGATGGTGCCGTCTTCCACCAGACTCCAGAAGGCGAGCATTTCTTCCCTCCTGCTGTCAATCCAGCTTATTTCCTCCGCCAGGTCCTTCACCCTTCCGGCCGCATCCCTTCTGACGGCCTCGTCCCACTGCACGAATCTCCACCTGATATTGTGGAATCCCTTTATGGTCTCGTTCAGCGGAGTGGTGAAGTCCGACAGCTGGGCCTGGAACTTGCCTATGCCTTCACCTCCCTTGTAGCATAGCTCAGGAGTGTCTGCCTTTTCATACGTGACCGAACCTTCGATAAAGAGGCACATGGCCCAGAAGTTCCCGCTTCCGTCCCTGTAGTACAGATGTCCTGCCGGATCTTCCTTTTCAGCCTCGGTCATGGTTTCAGGCCTCCTGGTGATTACGGTAAGCACTTCCCTCAGGGGATCTCCGCCTGCCGCAACGACCTTTTTCCTGATATGTTCCGTCACCAGTTCTATGTTCTTCATCATTCCCGGCACATCAGGGAAGACGATATGGTTCTTTCTCTGGAGAATGTATCTTGCGTTCCCTTCCCCTTCAGTCACCACGATGAATGTGTCATTTATAAATCCGGGGCCGAGGGGCCTTGCTTCGCGGATCTTGCCGGTAGTCATGAATTTGCCGGCAATTTCCATTATTTCCTCATTGGTGCGTATCATGGTCATTTCTTTTAGTGTTTCAGTATTTAAATTCACCGGATTCCCGATGTCACAGTATGATTTCGCCGAAGAACTCCGGACGGTGGAAATCAGGATGCGGCACCTGTACCGGATTCCAGCTCAGGAAATGCGGGTGTGCTGACTTGTCGGCGCATTTGTAGAAATTCCCCCTGAGTGATGACGGCAGCCTGCCGCCGTCCATGCCGATGAGACTGAACGGAATGCAGATAGCCGAATGCCAGCTGCACAGTTTCCCGCTGATGCCGTATGGCTTTCTCTCAAGTGACGAGTATCTGATGACCTGTGCGAGCTTCTCGGGAGTGAAGCGCTCGAAATCCTCCCTGCTTTTCCTCTTGGCTGCCAGGAGAGTCCCTATGCAGTTCATCTCGAAATTATAGTATGTCCCGTCGGAAGGGTCGCCGACGAAAAATTCGCAGCAGCTGTCTTCCCATACCGGACCGTTGTCTTCCATGGCCGCAGCCCTGAGATCAAGCCCTGTCACCCGGTACAATATGACAATGTGTGTTGCGCTCCGCGCAATGGAAAATCCCGCATCCGGCGCATATGGAAATTCGTCCGGCCAGCAGACTGTCCCTATCTTGTCTCTGGCACCTTCGGTCTCCATTTTCAGGACCAGTTCGCTGAAATCCATCTTTTCGATATCGGACAGGAAGGGTAATTTCAATGTCTTCATAAATTCAGGAAAATGATAAAGTCAAATATAGAAAAAGTTTGCTACAATGCCTGCATGTCATTGAGTTTTTTGTAATACCCGTTGAGCCGGATAAGCTCTTCGTGTGTTCCCCTTTCCACTATCTCCCCTTCATGCATTACGCAGATTTCGTCCGAGTTCTTTATCGTTGAGAGCCTGTGGGCTATGGCTATTGTGGTCCTGGTGGTGGTAAGTCTGTCCAGGGCTTCCTGAACCAGCCTTTCGGATTCCGTGTCGAGGGCGGATGTGGCTTCATCCAGAATAAGTATCGGCGGATTTTTCAGTATGGCCCTCGCGATGCTTATCCTCTGTCTCTGTCCGCCGGAAAGCTTGCTTCCCCTGTCCCCGATATTGGTCTCGTAGCCGTGTTCCTTCTCCATGATGAAATCATGCGCATTGGCTATCTTGGCCGCGGCTATGACCTGCTCTTTCGTCGCCCCCTCCACGCCGAAGGCAATATTGTTGAATATGGTGTCATTGAACAGGATGGCCTCCTGGTTCACATTTCCTATCAGGCTCCTGAGGCTTTTTATCTTGAGGTCCTTTATGTCCGTGCCGTCTATGAGGACTTCCCCGGATGAAACGTCATGGTAGCGCGGTACGAGGTCTACCAGAGTGGATTTTCCCGAACCGGACTGGCCTACCAGGGCTATGGTCTTGCCCTTTGGAATGGTGATATTGATGTCCTTCAGGACATTTTTCCCGTTCTCGTAGGCGAAGTATACGGACTTGAACTCGATTTTGTCGTTGAAAGAAGTGATTTCCCTGGCATCAGGCTTTTCCTTGATATTGTTCTCGGCCTTCAGTATCTTGTCCACCCTTTCCATGGATGCCAGACCTTTCGGAATGTTGTAGCCGGCCTTGGCGAATTCCTTCAGAGGGTTCAGCACACTGTACAGGATTACCATGTAGAAAATGAATGTAGGCGCGTCTATAGGGGATGCGTCGCTGAGTATCAGTGTGCCTCCGAACCAGAGAACCATCATTATCATTATGGTTCCGAGAAATTCGCTGACAGGGTGGGCGAGCGCCTGCCTTGTAGCCACTTTCATGCTGGCCTTCCTGAGTTCGTTGCTCACTTTGGTGAACCTGGTCTTCATCTTGTCTTCCGCGATGAAGGCCTTTATGATTCTGAGCCCGCTCAGAGTCTCTTCCAGCTGCGACATGGTATCGCTCCATTTCCCCTGGGCTTCGAGGGATTCCCTTTTCAGCTTCTTGGCTATCGCACTCATGCCCCAGGCCATAAGCGGCACGACGGCCACAGTGAACAATGTAAGCTGCCAGCTGGTGAATATCAGGGTGCCGAAATAGAATATTATAAGTATCGGGTTCTTTATGAGCATATCCAGGGAGCTGGTGATGGAATTTTCCACTTCACCCACGTCTCCGCTCATCCTGGCTATTATGTCGCCCTTCCTTTCCTGGGAGAAGAACCCCAGCGGAAGATGCATCATCTTGTCGTATACGAGAACCCTTATATCCCTTACGATGCCGGTCCTGAGAGGTATCATGATGGCGGAAGACCCGAAGTAGCAGGATGTCTTGAGGGCTGTCATCACTCCCAGAAACAGTCCCAGGATAAGCAGCGTGACCGAACTGCCGAACTCCGCTATCATCTGTGTGACGTAGAAGTAGACATTGTTCAGCGCCAGATCCTTGAATCCGATGTCCGGGGTGTCCCACGGGATGAATTCATAGACGGTGGTGTCCATCTTGAACAATATCTGGAGTATCGGTATGATCAGGGTGAAGGAAAATATGTTGAATACAGCAGACAGGATATTGAGCAGTACAGCTCCGCACAGATATTTCTTGTAAGGCGCCACAAAGCGCTTCATCACTTGCCAGAATTCTTTCATCTACATATCGGTTTAAATGCCGGGAGCCTGCAAATCCCGTGCGGCCAGTATGCCCCGCCGCCGTTTTTCCTGATCCCGGAAACATCTCAAGCCGACAAATATAATAACTAAATCGGAATTATTTCGTATTTTTGTCATCCGTATGGGAATGGGAAGGGACAAAAGGCCCGAAGGAACCGCGCTGGACGGTATCGTACCGGCGGATAATAATGTACCGGCAGATTTGCAATCTGCCGGAATATAAACAAACAACCGGATTGCAAATCCGGTTGAACGGTGACGGTCGAACGGTGACGATTACAGCGGTGACGATTACGAATCCGGTCGAACGGTGAAAGATGACGGATCGTTCCCGGCTCCCGTGCAATGGAAGGAAATATTAATATATTTGCAAATACAAACAGATTTTGTCATGAAAAGGTTTTTAAGAATTTTTGCCGTTACAGCGGCTTTCATGCTTCCTTTGGCACTGTCTGCCAAAAGCGGTATCGAGGTCGGATATCTGAATTCCACATACAGATCCAAGACCACCGGCGGTGACATTACCAAATCCTCACCGATGAGCGGTTTCTATGCCGGGGTCGTGCAGGATGCAAGGATAGTCGCCGGACTTTCCATCCAGCCCGGACTCTACTATTCTTATCTGAATTCCGCCGGGAAGGAGGTCAATCTTTCCCGCAGCGACACGGAACACATGCTCAGTATTCCGATACACCTGAAATACACTTTTGACATCGTTCCGATATTCAATATCTATGTTTTCGCCGGACCTACATTGTCCATGGGACTCGGTGCCACCGCAAAACTGACGGCTACCGGCGAGACTTTGGGAAATACGGTTTCCGGAAGCGTGACATACAACAGATATTCGGGGAGCGTGAAGTCCGACTCCGAAGATCTGAACGACCTGCTCGACCAGTACATGCCTGAGGGGGCGATGACCCGTTTCGACGTGCTTATGGGCGGCGGCATCGGTCTCGGCCTCCTGAAATTCATAACAGTGAAGGGCGGCTTCGACTACGGCCTTCTGAACCGTTACAAAGGCGATCTGGCAGACTCGGCCACACTCAACAGGATGCAGTTCTATATTTCGCTTGGAGTGAGATTCTGAGCACTCGCCCTACATCTTGTATGGAGGTACTTTCCCGTCGTCGATAAGCTTGCGGAGAATATCGAGATAATTGTCCGAAAAGGGAGAGCCGGGAGAACCGAAGGAGACGTTTATATCCTCAAGGGTATATTCGCCTCCTTTCCCGTTTATGTACGAGCAGAGGGCTGAGCCTGTCTTGTCCGTCTTCCTTTCCGCCGTCTTCATGCGGCAGATGTCGCATGTCCCGCAGTCCCGGCTTTCATCCTGTCCGAAATATTTCAGGAGATACCTGCTCCGGCAAAGGCTGTCTTCGGTGGCATATCCTGTCATCGCATCAAGCCTTTCCGTCCATGATGCCTTGAGCCTTTCGAGCCGTTCGGCGGAGAGCCTGACATTTTTCGGCCTTAGCCTGTCTTCCTTCAGGTATATCACGGATGAATGGTCGGCGGGAATGTATTTTATGACATGTTCCAGCGACAGCCTGTACAGTACCTGCCTGAGTCCGGCCACGGTTATCCCCGTGCATGAGGAAACGTATTCCTCGTCTATCCGTACCGGGAACGAGAACAGCCCCGTGTATGTGCGCATGAGAGTTTCCAGTACCGCCTGTTCCTTATGCCCGGCCAATTCTATGTCATAGAGTTCCGTTCTTGAAGGGATGATCTGCACCCTGGTGGGGATGTCCGTGTCTTCGAGGAATATCCAGTGGTCTTCCCGCTCTATGTATTTCATGGCGTTGTACGCTGCGGATGCATTCAGCTTGAAATGCCTGCAGAAAGCCATCATGTCGAATTTCAGCTGGCGGCCTGCCCCGGACTCGTAGGGTATTCCGGAGAATATGTGCACCTTCTGGTAGATGTCCTCTATGTACTCCAGGTCGGGGAAGGAGACATTTGCAATCTGTTTCAGCTTCCTCAGGTCGGTATTGTTCCACAACAGGACTGCGTAGGAGCGCTTTCCGTCGCGTCCGGCCCTTCCTGCTTCCTGGAAATAGGCTTCAAGGCAGTCAGGCAGTTCATAATGTATCACGAATCTTACGTCCGGCTTGTCGATTCCCATCCCGAAGGCGTTGGTGCATACCATTATCCTCACCTTGCCTGCCTTCCATTCTTCCTGTCTGGTAGTCCTGGCGAAATGGGAGAGTCCGGCATGGTAGAATGAGGCCGATTGTCCCGAACTTTTCAGGAAAGAGGCCAGTTCCTCGCATTTTTTCCGGTTTCTGACATAGACGATTCCTGTCCCTGCTACGGATTTGCAGATATCCAGGATCTGACCGAGCTTGTCTTCCCGGTTCCTGACGATATATGACAGGTTCGGGCGCTCGAATCCCGACTTCAGCAGGAGCTTTTCCCTGAATCCGAGATTTTCCATGATGTCATCGGCTACGGCAGGTGTAGCCGTGGCTGTCAGCGCTATGACCGGGGCTCCGCATATCTGCCGGATTTCCGCGATTTTCAGATAGTCGGGGCGGAAGTCGTAGCCCCACTGGGAGATGCAGTGGGCTTCATCCACCACGATATAGCTGATTTCCATCTCGCTGAGACAGTTCCTGAACGTCTGCGTCGAGAGCCTTTCAGGAGAGACATAGAGGAACTTGAAGTCTCCGAATACGGCATTGTTCAATGTCAGCTCGATTTCCCGCCGGCTCATGCCCATGTACACGGCCAGAGCCTTGATGCCCCTGTCCGTGAGGTTCTGTACCTGGTCTTTCATGAGCGCTATCAGCGGCGTTATCACCAGGGCGATTCCGGGTTTCATCAGCGCCGGAACCTGGAAGCAGACGGATTTTCCTCCTCCTGTCGGGAGTATCGCCAGCACATCTTTCCCGCCGAGGGCCGCACTGATGATTTCCTCCTGCTTGTCCCTGAAAGAGGTATAGCCCCAATATTTCTCCAGCACATCTATCGCTTCCATGGTCTTCGTCATTGGCACATTTTGTGCAGGCAGATGCCGCGGTTCCCGGGACGGGGACCTTTCCTGCGGAGACAAAATTAGCAATAATTTGTTCTAAAATTTGTCCGCTCATAAAAAAATTATATTTTTGCACGGATATACCGAAATGGATTTGTAAACTTTAATTCTTATAAATTATGAGTAAAATTGATTTGACCAAGTACGGTATCACAGATGTGAAAGAAATCCTTCACAACCCGTCTTACGAAGTCCTTTTCGAAGAAGAGACCAAGGAAGGCCTCGAAGGATATGAGAAAGGTCAGGTGACAGAACTCGGTGCTGTCAATGTAATGACAGGTATCTACACCGGACGTTCTCCTAAAGACAAATTCTTCGTTTACAACGATGCCAGCAAGGACACTGTATGGTGGACTTCTGACGAATACAAGAATGATAACAAACCATGCTCTGAAGAAGCCTGGGCAGACCTCAAGTCAAAGGCAGTAAAGCAGCTCTCAGGCAAGCGTCTTTTCGTGATGGATACTTTCTGCGGAGCTAATCCTGCCACCCGTCTGAAAGTGCGTTTCATCATGGAAGTAGCATGGCAGGCACACTTCGTGAAGAACATGTTCATCCGTCCTACGGCAGAGGAACTCGAGAACTATGGCGAGCCTGATTTCGTTTCATTCAACGCTGCAAAGGCAAAGGTCGATAACTACAAGGAGCTCGGACTGAACTCAGAGACAGCTACAGTGTTCAACCTCAAGACCAACGAGCAGGTTATCCTGAACACTTGGTACGGTGGTGAGATGAAGAAGGGTATGTTCTCTATGATGAACTACTACAACCCATTGCGTGGTATCGCTTCAATGCACTGCTCTGCAAACACTGACAAGGAAGGTAAGAGCACAGCCATCTTCTTCGGCCTTTCAGGTACAGGCAAGACCACCCTTTCTACCGATCCTAAGAG
>DVIP01000039.1 GCA_018711225.1 Candidatus Cryptobacteroides intestinipullorum
CTCATAAACAGAATACGGTACCACGGCAAGTACCAGCCGTATATGCCTGTGGCTGAATATTCATTCGTGACCCAGATTGAAGGAAGGGGAGTCTTTTCTTTCTGCATGTGTCCGGGAGGTATTCTGGTGCCGTCGGCCACCGATGCCGGCGAGACTGTGCTGAACGGGATGTCGAACTCAGCCAGAAATTCCAGGTGGGCCAATGCCGGGGTGGTGGTCTCTGTCGAGCCGGAGGATTTTCCGGAGTATTCGAAATACGGACCTCTGGCCCTGATGTATTTCCAGCGGGATGTAGAGCAACGGATGTTCGGATATACAGGGTCCATAAAGGCTCCTGCCCAGCGTATGATGGATTTCTGCCGCAGGGTGAAGTCGTCGGATCTGCCTGTTTCTTCATATCATCCGGGAACGGAAAGCGCTCCGCTGCACGAACTGTTGCCTGAGAGTATTTCCCTGAGGCTGAAATATGCTTTCCCGGAGATAGGGAACAAGAAGATGAAGGGGTATTATACGAATGAGGCCCTTCTTCTGGGAGTGGAGTCCCGGACATCGTCGCCGGTCAGGATTCCGCGTGATCCGGAGACGTTGGAGCATGTGGAGATTGCCGGTCTGTATCCGTGCGGAGAAGGGGCCGGATATGCCGGCGGGATAGTTTCATCCGCTTTGGACGGTATCAATGTTGCCCGTAGAATCTAACAGGTGCAATGTTGAGGATTCCAAAACTTTGATTCAAAGTTTAGGAATCTTGATTTTCATCCCCGGCTTGATCTTGCTGCTTATGCCGTTGAAATCCATAATATTCTGTGCACTCACACCAGGATAGTTCTTCGCTATCAGATAAAGCGAATCACCCGACTTGACAGTATAAATCGTATAATCGGCATCCATCGGCACACTTGACTTGTGCGGGGCGGCCGGTTTGGAAACCTGCTGCTGGGTTTTTCCCGAGGAAGCGGCTGCCGGAGCTTTTCCTCCGCGGTAGATGACCAGCCGCTGCCCTATACGGATGTTGTCGCTTCGAAGATTGTTCCACCTCTTTATCTGGCTGACCGTCACACGGTATCTCAGGGCTATCTTGCCGAGGACTTCGCCGCTCCTTACCCGGTGGACTATCCTTTCCCCGTCACCGCCGTCCTTGATTTTCTTAAGTACGACAGGATTGAAATATTCCGATGATTTGTATGTATAGAGCGAATCCTCGTGGTCGATGAAAGCATTGGTATAATTGTAGGGGATCCTAAGGATATATTCCTTTTCATTTCCTGGTATTATCCCGTGCTTGTACTGGGGATTCAGGTTCTTCAGTTCGTCCATAGGCACTCCGACGAGTTCCGAAACCTGTTTGAAGTGCAGCATCTTGTTGATTTTGAATGTATCTACATGCACCGGCATTTCTATGGCCTTTGGCACTATGCCGTGTTCCTTGTAGTAGGTCATGGTGTACAGCGCCCCCACGAAAGCCGGCACATAGCCTCTGGTCTCTCTCGGAAGATACGGATATATGTCCCAGAAAGCCCTTTTTCCCCCGCTCCTGCGGATGGCCCTGTTTACATTCCCTGCCCCGCAGTTATAGGATGCTATGGCCAGATTCCAGTCTCCGAAAATGTTGTACGCATCCTTCATGTACTCTGCTGCGGCATGGGCAGATTCCACCGGATCCAGCCTTTCGTCAACGAACGAATTGATGTCAAGCCCGTATATCTTGGCCGTGCTGTACATGAACTGCCACATACCCTTGGCTCCGGCCCTGGAAACGGCGGACGGGTTCATTGCAGACTCTATCACTGCCATGGCCTTGAGCTCGAGAGGAATGTCATGATTGTCGAATATCTCTTCGATTATAGGCATGTAATAAGAGCAAAGACCCAGCACCTGACCCATCCTCTCGTTCATCTTCTCCGAATACAGGACAATATAGTTCCTGACAATATTGTTGTACGGCAGGTCAATGAAGGAGTTCATCGCCTTTATCCTTTCAATATATACGGAATCCGGAACGTTGGACGCGAATTTTACCGTATCCATGTCATATTCGTCATCCCATGTCTCGCTGACTTTCTGCTGCAGGTACCAGATGTTCAGCAGGCTGTCGGACACTTCCGCATTATAGTCCTCCGGATTGAGCCCTGCGGCGCTTTTGTCTTCATTCTCGTCGTAAATGTCCATGATTTCCAGACTGAGACTGTCCATCTCGTTCATTTCATCACGGATTCTGGCAAGTTCGGCCTTCAGTGAATCCAGTTCCATTTTCAGGTTCAGGTTCTCCTTCACCAGTTCGGACTTTTTCTTCGGTATCCTGGACGCATTCTCGACACTGTCGGCGTTTCTTTTTTTCATTTCTGCGGCATCTTCTTCCGCATGGACGGCAGGAACCGCTGCCAGAAGAGAGAGAGCTAATGAGCAATATCCTATAATATTCATAATATCTTATTGACAATAAACAAGTTCTGTAAAATATGGCGCGACCAGAAAAGGGACCTTTGTCCATGCCCCGTTACAAAGCCGGTTCGGCAAGTCCGGGTCAGAATCTGATTCCAAGCCTGAGTCCGATACTGCTTCCCCCGGTCAGTGACGGCGGGGTCTGGTTGAGCGCGTAATAATTGTCCAGCGGCGAGAGCACTGCCGGTTCAAGGCGCATGGAGATGGCATCGGACACTTCGAAATCATGCATGTATGCGAAAACGTTTGCATCGATTATCTGAAGCAGATAGAATGCTACAGTGGCTACGATGGAATAGTCCCTGTACCGTCGGTAGACGTCCCTGTACCATACTGCCGTTTCTGCGGGAATAGGTCCCGTATATTCCACGTCAGGGTTCGTCGCCTCGTTGTGTATGCGCTTGAACCTCTGATAGTTGGTATTGTTCGTACACAGGAAATGAATGGAGCCTGCTATACAGCCCCAGTATATCGGGATTTTCCAGTATTCGCCGTTGTATGCCTGTCCGAGTCCCGGAAGCAGTATGGAGTATACCGTGGCCCTTCCCGGGTGGGGATGTATGTCGCTCTTGTAGCTTACTGCCCCGTCCATAAGGCTTCCCCAGTAGATGAGTCCTGCACCTATCAGAAGCCATGTGCCTTTCTGCCTGGCTCCGTAGTCGATTCTCAGCGTGGTATTGGGATCTGCCGCATACGCCGCATCATACGCTTTTTTGGAAAGATTGTACTGGTGAAGGTAATATCCGCCGAGTCCGGCGCACGTTCCGATGCCTCCGTATATCACCGGCAGTTTCCACCAGTCCCTGTTGTATATCTGCGATATGCCGGGCAGAATCATCGAACTGGCGAACATCGTTCCTATGCGAAGTTCCGTCTTGTGGGCGAGACCTCCGAACAGCTCCTTGAACGTGAACATCTTGTCTGATGTATCTGTAGTCGCGGTAGAGTCCGTCTGGTCATTGTAAGTCTGCTGGAAAGCCTCCTCCTGGAACTGGGCATGGGATGCCACCGAAAAGAGGAAGAGACATGCTGATATGGCTGTAAGGTATTTAGCTGCGCTTTTCACGATGATGAAATTGAGACTGTTCCTGTTTTCAGATTTTGGAGTCTTCCAGTGCTTCCAGGAATTTCCTGACTTCCTCGTCTGATGAAAAATGAATAGTCATCGAGCCTTTCCCTGTGGCTGTCCGTTTCAGGCTTATGTTGTTTCCGAAATATTTTCCCATTATGTCCAGGACCCTGCAATAGTTTTCCGGCAGGTCCTGTTCTTTCTCCTGCCCGTCTTTCCCGTCCTGTCTGCCGAGTTTCTTCACCTTTTCTTCCAGCTGCCTGACGGAGAGCCCGCCCTTGATCACCTGGTCGCAGAGAAGTTCCTGCATCCCTGTATCTTCCACGCTGAGAAGCACTTTCGCATGACCGACCGAGAGCAAGCCCACCTTGAGGTCGTGCTGTATCTTGGCCGGAAGTTTCAGGAGCCTGAGGTAATTGGTTACAGACGCCCTTTTCTTCCCGACGCGGACGGCCATCTGTTCCTGCGTGAGATGGCATTCGTCAATCAGCCTTTCATAGCTCATGGCCACTTCGATAGGGTCCAGATCTTCCCTTTGGATATTCTCCACAATGGCCATTTCGAGCATTCCCTGGTCATTCGTGTCCCTGATGTATGCCGGAATCTCTTCCATACCGGCCATACGGCATGCCCTGAACCTGCGTTCTCCGCTTATGATCTGGTATCTGTCCGGTGACTTGCGTCTGACAGTGACCGGCTGTATCAGTCCCAGGTATCTGATGGATTCGGCCAGTTCCTCCAGAGCTTCGGTGTCGAAAGACATCCTCGGCTGGAACGGATTCGGCTCTATCATGTCTATGGGGATGAGCATTATGTCCGCACTGTTCCTTCCCGAATCGGGAACGTCGGTAGAGACCACGCTCTTGTGCACGTATTCTACCGGCTTCCTTATCTGGCTCAAGTCCGCGTCCCCGAGCAATGCCCCGAGACCTTTTCCTAATCCTCTCTGCTGTCTGCTCATAGCATATTGTTCTTTTCAAGCACTTCTTTCGCCAGGTTCAGATAATTCGTGGTGCCGTTGCAGATGACATCGTACAATATTATGGGCTTCCCGTGCGAAGGCGCTTCGCTGAGCCTGATGTTTCTCTGTATTATCGTCTTGAATACCATGTCCTTGAAGTGCTCCTTCAATTCGTTCACTACCTGTGTGTGCACCTTGGTCCTGCCGTCGAACATGGTTACCACGAAACCTTCGATGCCGAGGCCGGGGTTGACCCCGGACTGTACCAGCCTGATGGTCTGGAGCAGCTTGCCCAGTCCCTCCAGGGCGAAGAATTCCGGCTGTACGGGAATCATCACCGAGTCCGCTGCCGTAAGCGAGTTTACCGTGATGAGTCCGAGAGAAGGGGAGCAGTCGATGATGATGAAGTCGTAGTCGTCTTTCACGGGAGCGATGGCGTTTTTCATCACGGATTCCCTGTTTTCGTCTTCGAGCATCTCTATTTCGGCCCCTACCAGGTTTATGTGGGACGGAATCATGTGAAGGTTCGCTATCTCCGTCTGTATGAGGGCATCCCTGATGTCAAGCCTGCCTATCATCACTTCGTACAAGGTGCGTTTCTGGTCATCCTCAGGGGAGAAGTTCAGTCCTGAAGTCGTATTGGCCTGCGGATCAGCGTCTATGATCAGCACTTTCTTCTCCAGGACCGCGAGTGAAGCAGCCAGATTTATGGCCGTGGTGGTCTTGCCCACACCGCCTTTCTGGTTAGCTATTGCAATGACTTTTCCCATACTTTCCAATATTTTTGAGGTCGACAATATCTTTGCAAATTTATAAAAAAATTTCGTTAGTCCCCGTTAATTGCTATTTTTGTTCCCTGGAATTTATCAACACCTGACGGAGCAAGGCGCTCCGGTCTTGTGAGGGTCGAACTGACGTTATTATATCAGGATGGAATCTGGACAGATGTGGCTTGCGGTGGTGAACCTACATGCCGGAAGCGGTAAGACGGCTTCACTGTGGAG
>DVIP01000004.1 GCA_018711225.1 Candidatus Cryptobacteroides intestinipullorum
CTGTGGACATTCGAAAGCGAGCAGAGGGGGTTAGGATGGGTCCAGGTTAAACTAAAAGTTTTTCCTTATCCTCACTTCGGCAATTTGTGCGAGCACAATTGCACTCTGTTCGTCAATGGTTTCGAAGAAAGACGTTTGAGGGTGACCCAAAATTGACTTTGGGTCACCCTCTTCATGCTGACGCGGTTGCAGCGAATTTTTATTCGTTGACCGTGATATCCGTTATGTTGTTCACTGTCACCTGGATTTTGCCTTGATAGAGAGTCAGGATTCCAGTAATGTTTATCGACTTTTCTCCATTAAGTATGGCAGGATCGATTTCCCTGTCGGCAAAACGGCAGTAGCCGCTCGTCCGTATCTGAACGCATGTTCCCTTCCCTTCCTGTTCAGTCGAGAAATACTGGCTTACCGAAGCAGGGGCCCTTTCTATGCCGTAGTAGGTCTGTCCGTTTACCGGATTGATCTTGTCCCTGTAGTCTCCTACCGTACCGTAGTTGTAGTCATTGGCGTTTCCTATGTTCACATTGTCCCAGATTCCGGATGTCAGATACTCGTCCATCTTTTCTTCAGACATGGCCCATGTAGTGATTCCGGTATTTTCCCCGGAAATGAAAATACGGTTTTTTGACGCCTTCTTGTCCTGGTTTGAATCGAGGTACAGGAGGGCAAAGGCCTCGTTCAGGTCTTTGTATTTGCTGTCATACCAGCTGTACCACAGATTCTTGATGGTGACGAGTTTCCCGAGATACGGACAGCTTTCCAGACCCTGGATATCATTTGAACCGGGCAGATCTGCGGCCTCCACGACTACAGGTTCCACCTCGCCTTCGATTTCACCTTTGAACACATGCGTGTCAATCAGCATGGAAGATTCGAGATATGAAGTTTCGTATGTCTCGGAAGGGTCATGGAAACCTATCTGTACCATGCCGTTCCCTGATCCCGACTTGTAACCGTACATACCGAGTTCGAGGTCACGGCAGCTCACATATACGCGCTGTCCCGGCAGATAGTCGTTGTACAGTCCGTTCTTTCCGAGCTTTATTTCCATTCCTCCGGTTTCGTCCTGGATATAGAAACTCTTGTAGAAGTTCCCGTAGCGGTCGGTAGTGCTCACGATTCCGGAAATCACTATGTTCTGGTCAATGGTCCATGGATTGCCGGTTTCATACATTGCAGCCAGTTCCCCGATCGTGTGCGTCGCATTCATCGTGACCGGCACTTCTTCTTCGGGATTGTCGTAGCCGCCCCATACTGGCTGGAATTCTTCCTTGAGCGACTGGCAGGAACTCAGTGTCAGAAGCGCAGCGGCAAATATCAATATCTTTTTCATGTCCTTAGAATCTGAAATAGATGTTCAACATATAGTTCGCCCCGTACATATAGAAATATTTCGGGTCAAAACGGTAATAACGGTCCTTCTCGTAGCTGCTTATGAGTCTGGTCTGCTCGTAGCCTCCGGTTTTGACATCCTTGTTGTTCAGAATGTTCTGTACGTTGAGAGAGAAGCCGATGTTGTATTTTCTCCCGATATACCAGCTTTTGCCGATGCTCAGGTTCAGCAGGAATGCCGGATCGAATTCCTCCTGGGCGGCCATGTAGTTGACTTCTTCCGGAGTTATGACGCCGTCACCGCCGCCGCAGGCGAATGCCGTGCGGTAAAGAGGGTTCATGTCGAGATATGAATGGGCGAAATATTGTCCGGTAACTTCAAAGAACCAGTAGTTGATGTTGTAATTGAGGCCGATGGCTGCAGCGAGTTGAGGTGTCGAAGGTACATAATGTTTCTTTTCCCCTTCGATTATGTAGTTGCCGTCGGCATCCTTGTCATACACGGGAGCTCCGTCGATATAACCGGCAATCTTGTATACAGGCTGGCTCTTCCAGTACGGCACGTCTTCGTCGCGGATGATTTCGGCGCTGTTGTCGACTGTCTGCACCATGTGCGGGTTGCTGGTGTAGATGTATTCTCCCCAGCTCAGGACTCCGCTTATGCTGAGTCCTTCCACGAAGAGAGGTACCTGTACGCCCAGTTCGATACCCATGTGCCTCTGGTCTATGCCGGTCATTGCGAAGTTCGTGAATGAGTGCTGTGAATCGTCATAGAAACTCATGACATCTGTCTGGTCGTTGATTTTGGTATAGAAACCGGTTACGCGCAGATTATATCCGTTGTTGCTGTACTGATAGTTGACGTCGGATGAGAATGTCTTTACAGTTGTCAGACCGTCCACCATAGTATTGCGGGTACGGGCGGAGACGAATGCCTGCGAGAAGGTCGGAGCATCGTTGAAATAGCCTGCGTTGACAGAAAATCTGTGACCTCCGGCCAGTTCGTATGCAAGGCTGAGTTTTGCAGACCATGTCAGGAACTCGGCCACATCGGATTTGCCTTTGGATGTGACAGGATTGCCGTCCTTGTCGTATGTAGTCAGTACCCGTCCTGCATATTCTATCGGCTGCCCGTTGTCATCAAGACCGGCAAAGAGGCCCTTGCGCACAAGCCCGTCCCTCCAGAATGAGTCGTAACCTATGCTTGCTGCAAGATTTGCTGTAAATCCGCCCAGATTATAACTTCCGTTTGCCCAGACATTGGCCCGGCGGATCTGGGCGAGATAGTCGTACCCGTATTTGCCGCCGCGGGTTATCTTCTCCGCTTCATTGTGGTCGAGGAAGTAGTCGAGGTCATTCTGTATGAGAGCTTCATTGGATGCGAAATCACGCTCTGCGAAAGAGTCGATGTTCAGATAATACTGGCCGCCGAGAAGGTCGTTCATTCGTTTGTAGTTCTCGGTCCTGTTGAACTTGAATTGGGCTCCTGCCTTCAGATTGAAGTGGCGGTCGATATTCCAGTCAATGTTTCCTGCCAGGTTCACGTCGTTCTGGTCTACCCGTCTTTCCTCGAGGGCATATTTGCTGCGCCCGTCAGGATTGGCGTAGTTCACATTATACAGCCTGTCCCAGTTCAGATGCTGGTAGTTGGCATATTCAGGCGTATGGTGTGTCCATGCATATTCGGCCCATGCGGCTTTTTCGAAGTTTTCACGGTTGTAGTCATCGTCCTCCATGAAAAAATATGAAGGAAGGTTCTTGTAGTAGTCCGGACGCGGGTCCATGGCGTCGTACCAGTCAAGGGCGGTGTAGCCGTTGTAGCCTGTACGATAGAGCAGGGTGGCCGAAGCACTGAAATCCTCACTTGGGGTGTAGTCATATTTCAGTGTGATTATCGGCTCGAATGTCTTTCTCACGCGGGAGTTGCGCACCTTGCCGTTCTGATATCCCCAGTTTGAGTTATACATGTTGTCACCCATGAGGTCGTAAACCTCTTGTGTGGAAGCATTCTGCGCTCCACGGTTCCCTGGCGTGGCAAATGCGGTCAGCGACAGCCTGTGCATATCACCGAAACGTTTGCTCACACCGGCATAGAATGCGAATGAACGGTAATACACTCCTTCGACCCAGTCATTGCCGCCGAGACGCGCCGAGGCGTTGAACGCGTATGACCAGCCGCTGTCCAGTTCCCCTGATGCGTATGTAGCCATAACGCGCAGACGGTAGAGTGCGGAATTGGAGAGAAGCGAGAACCTCCATCCCGGCCTCACGTCATAAGGCTGGCCTGAAATATTTGTCAGTCCGTTGTAGCCACCGAGTCCGTATGAAAGGCTTTCCATTCCGAGTGTGGCATCCTTTGAACGCATGGCTTCATTCAGACCGCTCCAGAGAGAGAACGGGGTGTAGCCTGTCAGTGCGTCATTCATCGGCACTCCGGCGAGGTAAATGTCCTGAGTTTCTGAGGCATAGCCTCTGTTTTTGAATCTTATGGCGCTGAACCCGAACCCTACCATGTCAGCGTATACATCGTTGTTGGCATAGAGAATGGTCGGGGCGTCGGAGTACCCGGAGTCGTCAAGATCAAACTCCGAGAAACTTGAAGCATCGAGTTCGCTGCTTTTCAGAGTCTGTGCAGGACCGAGGGTCACAAACATGAGATTGCGTATGAGTCCCTGCTCCACTTTTACATTCACCCGGGTGGAAGTGTACCCGTCCGCTCCGATGGACAGAATATAATTGCCGTCTGCAAGATCTCTGAACATGAATTTTCCGTCCTGGGCGGTGGTAATGATATCAAGAGCCTGCCCGTCCTGCTCAAGTTCGACCGTAGCTCCGGCAATAGGTGCCCTTCCGGCACGGTCCACTACTGCGGCTTCTATACCTCCTGTAAGAGTCTGTGCCGTCGCAGCGAATGACAGCAGCGCGGCTGCCATTGTCAGTATAGCCTTTTTCATTTTATTTTCCGATTACGATATATGTAGGATAATGGTCAGAATAGCCTCCTATGAAGGCTCCGTTGGAGAAAGTCCTGAAAGGAGTTCCCTTGTACTGTCCGCTCTGCTGGGTCATGAACGGCTTCTTGAACACTCTGGCGTAGTAGCCTTTTTTGTGAATCTGGCGTATCTTGAGTCCCCCGTCCGGAGCCTGGGCAAGATTATAGTCCACAAGTATGTTGTCGTATATGTTCCATACTCCGCGGTATGCGAGAGACCCGTAACCTGCCGCAAGCATTTCGGTAAACGGACAGAAGAAGTCTTCGCGGCCCATATCTTCGATCCTGGCTTTGCCGTGCAGCCAGACGCTCTGGCTCTCATCTGTAGGATTGTCATTCATGTCCCCCATGACAACAATCTTGATGTCCGGATATTCTTCTTTGAGTGCCGTGGCGTGGTTGTAGATGATTTCAGCTCCGCGCGAGCGCAGGTCGAACCCCTTTCCCCCAAGCCGTGACGGGAGATGTGCCACATAGATTGCGATGTCTTCTCCGTCAATGGTCCCGTGGACCATCAGTATATCTCTGGTCTTGAATCTTTTCTGTTCTTCCTCATTCAAAGTGATGGCAACCTTGCTTCCTTCGAAAGTGAACGGAATGGATTCGCTGTCAACATATTCGAACTGGTCAGGCCTGTAAAGGAGACCGACGTCCACGCCTCTGTTGTCCGGCCCGTCATAGTGGACTATCTGGTAGTTGGCCGATGCAAGTTCCGGAAGGCTCACGAGGTCTTCGAGTACGAGCCTGTTTTCGATTTCACTGACACCCAGAACTGTGTGATAGACACCGTTTTCATCCCGCATCGCATTGATTACACGGGCGATGTTGTGCAGTTTCTTTTCATATTTGGCCTGCGTCCACTTGTTCTTTCCTTCCGGAAGGAACTCTTCGTCATTCTTGACAGGATCGTCATAGATGTCGAAAAGATTTTCGACATTGTAGAATCCGATGACATAATTCTGCTTCTGGGCGTAAGCCAGGACGCCGGTCAGCAGGAGAATCGTCAAAAGAAATATCTTCTTCATAAAAAGCTAAATTGTCAGTTCCACCAGGAGTCCACTTCCGATTCGACTCTTGCAGCCGTGTCTTCTCCTATCTTGTCCGGGAGATTGACGAACAAGTCGCAGCCGATCTTGTCTTCAAGTTCGTCGATTGTCATGGACTGGTCCATTATGGCATTTTTGTCATTATCGTATCTCCGGTGATCGAAATAAAAGGCTATTCCTATGTAGCCGCCCGTGGCATTGCCTATCGATCCTCCTTTCTTGTAACCCAGCAGGGCCTTGAAGTAGCCTTCCGGAACAGTGACGGATTCACCGTTGTTGTCGTATGCGACATCTTGTGCTCCACGGATATCCGCTCCTGTCACTACATAGAGGGTGTCCATTTCATAGCACCATTCACGCACCATAGTTTCCAATTCTGCCCATGCCTGCTGGTTGAGTTCGCCTTTCTGCGGTGTCATGTTGGTGAAATAGAAGGTAGTCTCATTGATTCCGCTGCCGTATCTGTCTGCCGACGGAAGCTGGTGTCCGCGGTCATATCCGCCCTTGAATCCTTTGAATAGGGCCGGCTGGTATTTTGAAGGCACCTTGGGGTCGTAGCCCCAGTCATCCGTCCGGCTTCCGCTGCCGATAAGCCGTTTGTTTAGAGGGTAGGCTACCCATACGGCCAGCTTGTCTTCGACACTGTAATAATAGGAATAGTTCCGCACTTTCTTACCCGCACGTTCCATATCGTGCGTGATGAAGTAAAGTCCGGGGTCATCGGTCGCCGGCAGTTCCAGCCATTTGCCCGGGATGTCCGATTTTATTTCCGAAGGTTCTTCGGCAGGACCTGAAGTCCCGTTCTGGATAAATGTCGCCGAGGCTGTTTTCTCTCCAGCTGTTACTGTCAGTGTACAGCTGCGCTCATCTTCCCCTTCGTTCTTTTCCCAGGAAAGGACAATATCGGACCTGCGGCCTTCTCCGGCCGCAGGCTCGATACTCGCCCACGTTTCCGCTTCCCCGAAATCCAGTGATATGGTCCAGGAGCCGTCCGCATCCACTGTCACGAACTGACTGGATGCCTTCGTCCCGACCGTCCCGAGCGGTATGGAAACAGTCGGATCCCGGTCAATTGCGGTCTCATCTGGCTTGACGCAGGAAGAGACCGCAAAAAGGATGACTGCCGGAAGCGGCAGGAATATTTTCAGAAAACTACTCAGCTGCAATGTAACTTATTTTTGAAATCTGTACAGGACCGTTGCTTCCGGCTACGGCACAGTCGAATGTCAACTTGTAGTATTGATTTGCTTTCTGATATTCTGCAGGAATTTCGAATGTCAATATCCCCATGGATATTCCGTTCTTAGGCGCGATGCCCTCTGCAACCA
This sequence comes from Candidatus Cryptobacteroides intestinipullorum, assembly GCA_018711225.1. Classification (GTDB taxonomy): domain Bacteria; phylum Bacteroidota; class Bacteroidia; order Bacteroidales; family UBA932; genus Cryptobacteroides; species Cryptobacteroides intestinipullorum. Next base: position 6,699 of record DVIP01000004.1, read on the forward strand.
GCGTAGCTTGATCAGCATCGGAGTAGATGCTGAGTTCGATGGAGTTGACTTTAGAGGCATTGAGTTTGTCCGCATTCACTTCAATGGATGTCAGTTCCGGCATCGGAGTGTCATTGCTGATGGAAGCGACAGAAGGATCTTTTCCCCTTCCGCATTTTACGTATGACCACCCATTCTGATTATTGTTGAAATTGACCAGGGTATAGGTATAACTGTCTACAATTGCCTGCCAGGTGGAAGTATAGTTGTTCACTGACTTCTGATTTCCGTCAGGGAATGTCAGGAATACTGTACCTTCCGGATATGTTACAGGTACTCCGTCTTCGTGTCCCTTGTAGATCGCAGGATTGTTGCCGCCGGCCTGAGGACTTCCGCTGTGCTCTGCCCGCAGCGTCCATATAGTGACAATATCTCCGGCTTCGAGTCCGATTCCAGCGAACGACTTGTCGTTTTCCCCGTTGGCCCATTCTTTTACAAGACCATACACATATACGGTTCCTGTTTCATCTGACATTGTGAAATTGCCGTATGTTGCTGACTCTATATTGATTATCGTTCCTGTGAGTTCATACCAGTCCGTCTCGCTGACAGGCTTGGCAAGAAAATCGCTGATAGTGATTTTTTCCGCTGATTCCGGTTCATCGACAGGTTCCGGCTCTTCTCCGCCCTGTTCATTCAAAGAATGGATTTTGCTTCCTGTGGTGAATTCGTAGGTTTCAAAGAATTTGGTGAGCTGTCCTACTACCACGACTTCATCGCCGACCTTTATCTGGTCTGCGGCAGTGAATTTGTCGCCATTAAGATAATATCCTCTGAAGACTTCGAGTTCAGTCGTTCCTTCTCCGTCGGAAATTGTATAGGTGGCATTTCCATAACCGGTATCGACTTCTTCAATTGAAGCTATGACACCTTTGACATAAACTTCCGGAGAAAGGTTCGGATTATCCGCATCTCCATAATATTCATTTTCGTCAATGTACTTGATTGCTGCAGCGACATTGAATGGATCATCGACAGTTCCTGTCCCGACAGAACCGTCGCCCTTAGGTCCTGGCTGCGTAATCGTCAGCGGAGCCTGGTTCATTATATTCCCGTAGAAGACGAGATCGGCCTTGCGGTTGGCACCGTCATTGGCAAGAGCCTTGATGGTGATTGTCTGGACGGAAGCGGAGGCCTTGCCGCTTGACGGTTCTATGCTGAGCCATGACTCGATGCCTTGTATAGTCCAGTCTATCGTCGCGGTAAGCTCAATTGTATATGTCCCACCTTTTTCCGGGAATTCATAGGTTGTCTCCGCCGGACTTATGCTTATCTCTTCCGGGCCCAAGTCCGGTTCTTTCTGGCAGGCAGTCGCAATTGTAAGCAATGCCACGGCCAAAGTGAATAAATTTTTAATTTTCATGACCAAAATATTGAAAAATGTTGCTTATCCCGCATAAGATATACAAATAACTGAAAATTTCGTCCAATATTATTGTGAAATAATTATTACGGATTTTCTGGAGATTTCAGGTCAGATACTTACGGATAAGGTAATCCGGCAATTCCTGATTGTGGCGGTATGTCGGGAGTGTTTGTT
>DVIP01000040.1 GCA_018711225.1 Candidatus Cryptobacteroides intestinipullorum
GGGACGGACATTCCTGGAAAAGGTTTTTCTTTTGCATGAAGAGTTTAACCGTCCCAACGGCTGTACGCATATCGAACGTATCACACGGCACATGTATGATATTGTCAAGATGATGGACAAGCCGTTTGCAATGGAAGCGATGCAGAATGTACAACTATATGAAGACATTGTGTCTCATCGTAAAAAGTTCACGGCATGGAGTGGACTGGATTATACAACCCATTTTCCGCACACTATATCATTCTTGCCCCCAAAAAGCATCGAAGATGTTTTGCGGGACGACTATAAACAGATGCAAATCGGATTCATTTATGCCGATGCTCCATCTTTCGATGAGATTATGGAGCGATTGCAGGATTTGCAAGACAGATTTAGAGGAATAGCTATGCGCTTGTCACAAGTATCAGCAAAAACGGTTTATAACTCTTCGTTCCATAACAATCCAAATAAGCATATTTGAGCGTGCTTATTTGGATTATCGGCTATATATTACTTGTTATCAGCGACTTATATCAGAAAAATAAGAGCTTTCCGTTATCGTTCAGCCGGATTTGCAATCCGGCTGCAATCATTGACCGGCAGATTGCAAATCTGCCGGAACGTTATTGATCTGCCGAAACGTAAAAGCTGCCGGAAGGGATCCGATTACCTGTGCATACGCTCCAGAAATTCGTCTCCGAGAGCGGATTTTACGCGGATATGCTCCAGCACGGCGCGGACGAAGGTATTGGAATCGAAAAGGCCTCCGCGGACTTCCTCAAAATCCCTGCTCTTCTGGTCCTCGTCGCCGTCAGCGCCGAACCCTGCCATTGCCGACAGTGAAAATTCCTTTCTGGCATCCTCATAGACCATCCTGTCCAGGGTGACAACGGATTCCTTCCACTTCTCCGCAATATGGATTATGTCTTCCAGCGTGAAGGTTTCCGGGTCGAGCCCGTAATATTCCATTATCTTCCCGTACGCCCATGTCCATTCGTAAGTGTAATAATTGGCATGCATCCCGGAAAAACGTGCATTGATTTCCTGGACATCCGTGATCCTGCCGTTTTCTATATCGTCTATCAGTGAGTCAATTTCGGATTTCGGGGCTATCAGTCCGGATATGTCCACCCACTGGCCTTTGCCGACAGCAGTATCGGGGCGCATGCGCTCCCTTATTGCCTCAATATTCCCGTCAGGGATTGTCTCCAGCCGTTTCAGAAGAGAATTGCCGAGGAACTTGTTGATGGCGAGGTCATAAAAGCCGAGACCCTTGTGGAGGGAAGAATTTTTTATCTTGGCGCTCTGGTAGGAATAGGTGTCGGATGTCTCGCCGGAAACCCGCACCAGATCCTTCAGTATGGCGACGGCATTCATCATCTTCTGGATGGTATATGGACTGAGAAGATTGTAGTTTATGCAGTCGAGCTTGTCCGGATCGGTACGCCCGTCCCTCTTGGGCCATTTCTGGGCATCCCTTATGGTACCGACACTGCGCAGGTTGACCCCGGGGAAAATATAGGACGTATTCTGCTGTTCGATAAGATATGAGAAAGGAAGGTCAGATGTGTCCTGATGCGAGACGTGTCGTCCCATCACCAGGGAAAATGCCCCTATCTTCGCAGGCCAGAGCAGATAGGAATCTGAGGCCGTCTTCGCCCCGCGCTCCATTATGCCCTGATGGATAGGACCGAGCTTGTACATGTGGTTGCTCTGGTTGGAGCCGGAACCGGCATTCATGAAAGAAAACATTCCCGCTATCAGAAGCGTGGACTTGTGGTGCGTGACAGTGTAGGGGCCCGCGAAAATGGCGCAGGCTTCACCGTTTTCCCCATGGCAGTTGCTGAAGAACAGGGAATCCGATGCCGAATAGGTGTGTCCGATATGGCAGGCCTGGCCTATGAAGCATCTGGAAATGGTGGAACGGTCCTCCACTGAAGCCCCGCTGCAGATTATGAAGTCATCACCGATGACCCCGACACCTACATGCACAGGAGCCTGCCTGTTGCTGTTTATGCTTCCGTTCTTCAGGCGCGACGTGCCTTCTATCTTGCAGTACTCCCCTATCTTCACGTTCTTTATATAGCCTGCATCCACTATCGTCACGTGCGGAGCTATGGTACCTGTTTCGGATGTAACCGACGCCACATATTCCCCCACGATGCGCTTGAGTCCGGCCACAAGTCCCGGACGGTGCCTGTAAAGGGCCATGATATAAGCCTGGTGCGCCGAAAGACGGTCATATATCATGACTTCCCGGCCTCCGGTCTCGTTCAGCACGGACACTTCCACCCCGTTTCCGAAACTGCTGCGCCCGTCGGTAAGTATTATGTCCACGTTCTCGATGAAGCTGTCATGGCCTATCTCGTAGTTCGCTATATAGTTTTTCACATTCTCGATGCAGCAGTCATCCTCCACGGTGACATTGTGCAGGGTGGTGTGGTACAGACCGGAATGTTTCCTTATTCCTCCGGGCATCTCGAACACTTTCCGGAACCGCCCCAGACGGACCTTCCCCGAAAATCTCGTATAATACACATATTCCGGAGTAAAGCCTTCGGCTACTTCCACGTCATTCCAGTCCGAGGCAGTACACATCTGCGCCTGCAGCATGGCGATTTCCTTTTCTGTAAGTTTCCGGTATTTTTCCATATAAAATATTGATATTAACTGTTACAACCGTTCTGCCGGATATAATACTGTCATGTCCGTTCTGCCGGATTTGCAATCCGGCTGCAATATTTGAGGGCGACCCAAAAGTGACTTTTGGTCACCCTCAAACGTCTTTCTTCGAAAGACTGGACCCATCCTAACCCCCTGCACCCCCTATTAGGGGGATTGTGCGACTCCCAGTCGCGGTCCCTTCGGGACTTTTGACCC
>DVIP01000041.1 GCA_018711225.1 Candidatus Cryptobacteroides intestinipullorum
ATCTGGAAATGTCCGCCAATGCCGCCATGAACTCCATCGAAAGAAGGAGGAAAGCCAGGGCTTTCGTGGATTCCCTTTCCAGGGCCAATCCTGACGTGCCTGTCGACTCGCTGTTCAGACGCTGGCGCCGCTCGATGCCGGAACGGAAAGTCCCGAAATGGCTCAGCGAAGACGATTTCAGGAAAAGCGACATCAGCCTCAATCTGGGAGACAATATCAAGAAATACTTCAGGGAATGGGACATGGACGGTTCCATTGCATTCTCGAGGACAGGAATCATGTCACCTTACTTCCCTTTGAGAACCAGGATAAACGACTTCAAGGGGACATTCAACAACAACCAGATAAAGATAGAAAAACTGGGTATCAGAAGCGGAAGGTCCGACATTTCCGCCACGGGCTCCCTCACAGGACTCAGAATGGCCGTATTGAGAAACGGATTCCTGAAGCTCGATGTGGACGTGAAGGCGGACAGCCTCGACATGAACCAGCTTCTGTCGGCATATTCGGCAGGCCGTACCTTCAATGTGAACGAATTTGCAGGCAAAGACATATCGGGCATGGAGGACAGCGAATTTGAAGCAATGATCCTGGCTGACAGCACCGAAGTGCAAGACACCCAGATGCTGATAGTAGTCCCTGCCAATATCGTGGCCGAACTGAAACTCGACGCGCGGAATGTAAAATATTCGAAACTGGAAATGGACAGGATGACAGCGGACCTGAAAGTCAGGGAAAGATGCATCCAGTTCACGAACACTTCCGCGACCACCAATATGGGCAATCTCTTCTTCGAAGGATTCTACGCCACGCAGACCAAGAAAGACCTCAAGACAGGCTTCAATCTGAACTTCTCGAAAATAACCGCAGAGAAGGTGATAGAGATGCTTCCGGCAATCGACAGTGTAATGCCGCTCCTGAAATCGTTCAAGGGAGAACTGAACATGGAAATGGCGGCTACGGCTGATATCGACACGACGATGAGCATACAGATGCCGACCATAAACGGTGTCATAAGAATAGGAGGCGAACACCTGCAGATGCACAATGACGAAAGTATAAAGAAGATAGCCAAAATCCTGAAATTCAAGGACAGGGAGAACACCTACATAGACAAGATGACTGTCGAGGGACTGATTTCGGACAGCCGTCTGGAGATTTTCCCGTTTGTGCTCGATATCGACAGATACATACTGGCCATGAGCGGAGTGCAGAACCTGGATTCCTCGTTCAAATACCACATATCCGTCATACAGTCCCCGCTCCCGTTCAGACTGGGCATAGACCTGTGGGGAGACTTCGACGACATGAAATTCAAAATCGGCAAAGCCAAATACAAAAGCGCAAATGTGCCTGTCTTCACCGCAGCCGTGGACGAAGTGAAGCTGAATCTGGCCGAATCCATCAGGAATATTTTCCAGAAAGGTGTAGATGAAGCCGTCAGGGAGAACCGCAGGCAGAAACAGATAAACGACTACAAGAAGAACATAAACTACGTCCAGGCAGTCGACGAACAGATGGACACCCTGACTTCCGAAGAACAGAAAACTCTGGACATGGAATGACAGGACACCGGAACGACTGCATCGGACAAGACAGCATTACGGAAATGAACAGTCAGGAATACATAGAAGTATCAATGAAAATCTCGCCTTTCAGCGAAGAGAACGCCGAAATACTGATGGCGGAACTGGAAGAGATTCCGTTCGAATCCTTCACGGTGGAGGAACCTTGCCTGAAAGGATATGTTCCGAAAGAGGAATACAGCCCGCAGATGCTGAAGCTGGTCCTCGGAGGAATAGAAGAAACCGGATTTACGGTGGAATTTACAGCGACGATGATTCCGCCGTGCAACTGGAACGCCCTGTGGGAAGAACAGTTCACCCCTATAGTGGTGGACGGGAAGTGCACCGTCAAAGCCACGTTCCACAAAGGTCTGAAAAAGACCAGATTCAACATAACCATCGACCCGAAAATGGCTTTCGGGACCGGACATCACCAGACCACGTACATGATGTGCCGGGCATTGCTGGAAAACGAAGCGTCGGTGAAAGGAAAGATTCTGATGGATATGGGATGCGGGACCGGAATCCTGGCGATTCTGGCAGCCAAAATGGGAGCGGCACATACTTACGGGATAGACATAGATGCCGTGGCCGCAGTTTCGGCCTACGACAACGCCCGGCTCAACCGGGTCTCAAGGCATGTGGAAACCTACTGCGGAGACGCATCCCTGCTCCAGATGGGAAAATATGACGTGCTTCTGGCCAATATCAACAGGAATATCCTGATAGAGGACATTCCCACGTATTCCAGAAGTCTGAAAAAAGGAGGACTTCTTTTCGTAAGCGGCTTCTATACTGAAGACATGCCGATGATTTGCGGCGTGGCGGACCAGGCCGGCCTGGAGTTCGGGAAGTCGGACAGCCTCGACAACTGGTGCTGCATCAAGTTCTCGAAACGGTAGCGGATGTGACGGACGAGTCCGGTATCGGACAAGTCCGCTTGCATTGCGTCCGTTTTTTCACTATATTTGTGCGCTGTACATTATAAGGCGTGCCGAAAAGGCTGCAAAGCATTTGTCCGGAGTATTATTGTCCTTATATGCGGGCGTGTTGTAATTGGTAGCCAAGCCAGACTTAGGATCTGGTGCCGCAAGGCGTATGGGTTCGAGTCCCTTCGCCCGCACAGATGAAGCGAAAGGAGTGACCGGTAGAACAATTCCGTTCACTCCTTGATTATTTTCCGGGACCATTATGAACTATAGATTTATACTGCCGTTTCTCCTGACGCTTTTCATAATATCCTCCCCATGTCTGCTCGCCGGAGAGGATAACCCCCATGTCTCTCCCCTGTATTTCGGCCCTAACGCCCTGCCTGTCCCGGACATGCTGGACGGCACGCTGCATTCCAGGCTGTATGGAGAACTCGCACTGGACTTCCATGCGGGTTATTACGGAGATCTCACCGAAACGATTTTCGCGAAAGTGAACATCCCGCTTTTCACTCCACGGGTGAACCTCTCGCTCTGGATGCCTGTCATAGAATTTTTCGACAACACTCCGGCCTCCCTGGCACATCAGGATTCGGAAAAACGGAAAGACAAGGGCTATACCATAGGGAATGTCTACATTTCCACGGACATACAGGTTCTGAAACAGGCACGCATAAGACCTGACATCACCATACGGGCTGCAGTAATAACCGCTTCAGGAGACAACGACGAGTATGCAAGATATTATGATGCTCCCGGCTACTTCTTCGACGCGTCCATAGCCAAATCCATAGGATTCGACCACCGCTTCTTCAAGGATCTGCGCTTCGTGCTCAACGGAGGATTCCTCTGCTGGCAGACTTCGCAGACGGTACAGAACGATGCCTGGATGTACGGACTCATGGCCAAGCTGACGACAAGCGTCTTCGATCTCTCCTGCACATGGCAGGGATACAACGGATGGCAGAAAAACGGCGACATGCCGATGACAGTCAAGGTGGATATCAGATACAACCGGGGATGTTTCCGTCCGCTGTTCCAGTTCGAACACGGTTTAAGGGACTATCCGTACAACCATTTCCGGCTGGGGCTGGGATATGCATTCTGACGCGGACGCCAGACCCTGAAAAAAGATCCGGCCGCACCGGAATGACGGGACCGGATGCACGGAAAAAAGGGAGGCATGCTCATTCGAGCTTGCCTCCCTTTTCATCAAACAGTTCATTCTGCAGGACCGAAAACCCGGTATCTTCCGTGAGTTTCAGTTTGCACTTGTACTTTCTCTTCCATTTTCCCGCTATGGAGAACACACCTCTCGTAAGATATGCCCCCAGGATAGGACTGGTCTTGAGCGTGAAAGACTTTATCCCCTTTTCGGAAACATAGAATGCAAGTTTCCTTTCTATAGCCTCATCAATCAGCAGGCTCGGAGCGATCTTGCCTGTACCGTGACAGACCGGACAGACCTCGGTCGTGTTGATTTCCGTGGCTGGCCTCACCCTCTGGCGGGTAATCTGCATCAGTCCGAACTTGGTGAGAGGCAACACGTTGTGTTTCGCCCTGTCGCTCTGCATCAGCTCTTGCATGTGCTTGAACAGCATGTTCTTGTGCTCGGCATTTTCCATGTCGATGAAATCGACTATCACAATGCCTCCCATATCCCTCAGCCTGAGCTGGCGCGCGATTTCCTCTGCGGCGAAACAGTTGACGTCGTAGGTATTCTGCTCCTGTTCCTTGTTCTTGGCACGGGTGCCGCTGTTGACGTCTATAACGTGCAATGCTTCAGTATGCTCGATCACAAGATATGCACCCTGCCTTATCGGCACCACCTTGCCGAAAGAGCTCTTTATCTGCCTGGTGACCTCGAAATGGTCGAAAATAGGCTGGCTGTCCCTATAGAGCCTGACAATCTTTTCCTGTTCCGGGGATATGAGAGAAATGTATTTCTTCGCCTCCTCGTAGACGGACTCGTTGTTGATATAGATATTGCTGAACGAGTCATTGAGAAGATCCCTCAGGACAGTGGTGGTCTTGCTGTATTCCGTAAACAGCTGCTGGATGGACTTGGACCGGGCTATCTTGGTCCACGAGCTTTCCCATTTTTCGATAAGGGACATGAGTTCGGCATCAAGTATTGCGGCATTCTTGCCTTCTGCAGCCGTCCTGATTATGGCCCCGTAATTTTTGGGAAGTATGCTCCTGACCAGAGTCTCCAGTCTGCGCTTCTCTTCCTTCGAAGCGATTTTCTGGGATACGCTCACTTTCTCCGCGAACGGAAGAAGTACTATGTTGCGTCCTGCCAATGAAATTTCTGCAGTCAGTCGTGATCCTTTCGTGGATATCGGCTCCTTGACTATCTGGACTATCATCATCTGCCCCGGCGTCAGGACGTTTTCTATCCGGCCCTCTTTCTGGAGAATCGGCCCGATCCTGATGTTCGAAAACAGACTCTTGCTGTCGGCATTGGGGTTCAGCTTCCGGACGAACTCGTCGAAGGCGCTGAAATAAAGCCCCAGGTCAAGATAATGGACGAAAGCCTCTTTCTCGTCTCCGATGTCCACAAAGGCAGCGTTCAGGGCAGGCAAAAGCTTTTTCACTTTTCCGAGGTATACATCACCCACCGAAAAATTGTGGCCCTGGCTCGACTCCTTGTTGAGCTCGATCAGCTTGTGGTTCTCCAGCAGAGCTATCGAGATTTCCGTTGAATTGACATCAACGATAAGATCCTTTACAGACTCCATCTACTTAATTGGCTAAAAAAACAAAGGGGTGCCATCCTGACACCGCCTTATGTTCGGCTTGCTGCGCCCGCGGCGCAGTAAGAGAAACTACTTTCTCTTCTTATGCCTGTTCTTGCGCAAGCGTTTTTTACGCTTGTGCGTAGACATCTTATGTCTCTTTCTTTTCTTTCCGCTTGGCATAGCTTGAAAATTTTTAGATTATTATTTCTTTACTGCATTCATGAAAACCTTGGCAGGCTTGAATGCCGGAATATCGTGGGCAGGAATAGTAAGTGTAGTCTTCTGCTTGATATTTCTTGCTGCCTTCTCGGCCCTGTGCTTGATGATGAAGCTGCCGAATCCCCTGAGATAAACCGGATTCCCCTTGGTAAGCGAATCTTTCACGCTTTCCATAAATGCTTCAACAACAGTCTGAACCGTAATCTTTTCAATACCCGTCGCCTTAGCGACCTCGTTAACAATCTCTGCCTTAGTCATTGCTCTTAATTATTAAAAAATAAACAACTTTCCGCTAATTCGTGCAAAAGTAGATTTATTTTTTTAATATTCAAAATCATCGCTGAATTTTTTCGTAAAACCTGGAAAGGACAGCCGGAAATGAGCCGCCGAAATCATGAAAAACATGATTTATCTCTTGAAAATATGGATTAATTTGCCAATATTCGCGAAATTTGTATCATGACGTCCTGTTTATAATGGACTTCACACCGAAAGCCGGAAATGAAATGCCGAAACAGCTCACCATATCAGAAATCGCAAGACTTGCAGGAGTGTCCGCCGGGACTGTGGACAGAATACTTCACAACAGGGGCAAAGTGTCCGAAAGCGCCCGTAACGCAGTAGGGAAAATCCTTGCCGAATCAGGTTACAGGAACAACATACACTCTTCCGCCATCGGGCTCAGGAAAGGATTCAGACTGGCAGTGGCAATGCCTGATTCGTCGCGCGGCGAATACTGGTTTTCCATACGTGAAGGCATAAACCATGCGCTCGAGGAATTTTCCGACATCAGGATAGACTGCAGCTTTTCGCTCTACAACCGGAATGACATCCATTCGTGCCGGGAAGTGTTCGGCCAGGTTTCCGTCTCGGATGCGGATGCAGTGATAATATGCGCCACGAACAGGGAAGAGACCGTCGGCATGTGCAGATGTCTCGGGAACAGGAATATCCCCTATTTCATGGCCGGAACCGAAATCCCGGACACGGATCCGGTGGCTTCATTTTCCGCCGACCAGGAAGCCAGCGGAAGGCTTGCCGCAAGGCTTCTTTCCACTTTAGGAACCACCCCCCCCCACACATCAGGCAAATGCAAACGGAAACTTCGCCGTCATACTCCCGCAGCAGACGGCAGCCTGCAATACGGGCACATTCGGTGAACGGAAACGCGGCATAACGGAATATTTCTTCGGGACCGGAACCGGTATTCTGGAAGTGACACTCCCCCTCCTGTACCCGGACGAATGCGGACATATTCTGGCAGACCTTCTACACGGGAATCCAGGCACAAGAGGCATTGCAGTGCTCGACTCTTCCGCACACGTAGTGGCCGATATCCTGTCATCGCACGGCTTCCCGGACATTCCTCTGATAGCCTTCGACATGACATCCGGAAACAGACGGTGCCTCCAGGCCGGTTCGGTCTCCGCCGTCATCGTCCAATATCCCGAAATACAAGGATACAATTCCGTCAAGTCCGCCATCCAATACCTTTTATACAAACATAAGGATAACAAAATAAGCCACAAGATGCCGATAGGCATCATTGTGGCCGAAAACCTTCCGTACTACAGGCGGTTCAACGGAATGTAAAAG
>DVIP01000042.1 GCA_018711225.1 Candidatus Cryptobacteroides intestinipullorum
ATACAATAGGGGCTGGGTCAAAAGTCCCGAAGGGACCGCGACTGGGAGTCGCACAATCCCCCTAATAGGGGGTGCAGGGGGTTAGGATGGGCCCAGTCTTTCGAAGAAAGACGTTTGAGGGTGACCAAAAGTCACTTTTGAGTCACCCTCAACGGAACGGAAAATTGCGGAATATTGTTCTTGCCGGGGCGGGGCAGAATAATTTCCGGTAAATTGCTTGTTACAGGAAAAATTTATATATTTGCATAAAGGAGAGGGTTAGAGTTCTGTATGAATGTACAGGACTCATTTTAATTGTTGTATGGTGGCCTGGCCATAAGTCCGAATGGACTGCGACCGGGGCTGCGAAGTTTGACGGTGGCCGGAAGCCGTTCCGGGCATCGTTATAAATTATTGTTGAAAATTAAATTATTACTATTATGGCAATACATTATATGACTCAGGAAGGTCTCGACAAACTCAAGAAAGAGCTGGCTGACGCCATTGCCCAGAGACCTGTTATTTCCGCCCAGATAGCGGAAGCGCGTGACAAGGGTGACTTGTCTGAAAATGCAGAATATGAAGCGGCCCGTGAAGCACAGGGATTGCTTGAACTTAATATTTCCAAACTGCAGGACCTGGTGGCCAATGCCAGGGTGATAGACGAATCCCAGATCGGAACCGAGAAAGTCCAGATGCTGAACAAGGTCAAGGTAAAGAATCTGAATACCAACCAGATAATGGAATTTTCCCTGGTCGGGGAAAGTGAGGCCGACTTCGCTGCCGGCAAACTGGCTGCCACTACGCCTATCGGACGTGCTCTGATGGGACATTCCAAGGGGGAGACTGTAGAGGCGAAAGTACCTTCAGGAATCATCAAATTCAAGATACTGGATATAACTCTTTAGAATATGGCCACTGTTTTTACAAAAATAGCCGCAGGCGAGATACCGTCCTACAAAGTGGCAGAGAACGAGGATTATTATGCCTTTCTGGATATAAATCCCATGGTAAAGGGGCATACTCTGGTAATCCCTAAAAAGACAGAGACAGACTATATTTTCGCTCTGGACGATTCTACCTATGCAGGTCTCTGGGCCTTCGCCAAAAAGGTGTCTGAGGCCATATACAAGGCCATCCCGTGCAAGAGGGTCGGTGTGGCTGTGCTGGGAATGGAAGTACCGCACACCCATATACATCTGGTCCCGCTTGAAAGCGAGTCGGATATGGACTTCAGAAAAAAGAAACTGGAACTTTCCGAGGCGGAGTTCAGGCAGATAGCGAAATCAATATCGGAAGAATATGACAAACTGTAGATTGATAAGGAACGGTGTGGCTGTTCTTCTGTCCGCAGCCTTTTTTTACTCATGCGACAGGCCTGCCCGCATATCTGTGGAAATAAAGGACGCTCCATCAGCCGATATTGTCATCAGACAGCAGAATGTCAACAGATATGACATTCTGGACACTGTCCGGACTGACGCTTCGGGTCATTTCAGCTTCAAGGTGAAACTGGAGAAAGGCGACCCTGATTTCATCTATCTGTACAAAAATGACAGGAAAATCGCTTCTGTCCTTCTGGCATCGGGCGACAAGGTCAGGATAGAGGCGGATACGCTCGGAAATTACAATACAAGCGGTTCCGAAGAGTCAGGGAAACTTATGAAAGTGGAGAAAGACTATGCCGGATTCAATGCTGTCGTGGATTCGCTTGCAGCAGAGATGGAAAAGTCTCAGGATAATCAGGCCAGGGTGGCGGAGCTGAGTTCGGAAATGGCCAGGACCTATACGGACTATTACAGGAAATGCGTAAGGTATGTCATGGAAAATTCCAAATCCCTGACAGTCATTCCTGTTTTTTACCAGACCGTATCAGGCAGTTTCTATGTCTTCTCCCAGAATACCGATGCCCTGCACTTCAAGAATGTGGCGGATTCCCTTTCTACCGTATATCCTGAGTCCAGATATGTCCGTGCCCTTAAGGAAGAGGCCGAATCCAGGACCAAGGCTTTGGAAATGCAGGTAAGGCTCCGTACTGCGGAACAGATCGGGTTCCTGGATCTGGACCTGCCGGATACGCATGGAAAGAAGGTCAGGCTGAGCGACCTGGATTCGAAGGCAGTCCTTCTGTATTTCTGGTCACCTGCCGATGCGGTGCAGAAGATGTTCAATCTGGATGTCCTGAAAGGAATTTACGGAAAATACAGGGACAAGGGCCTGGAAATATATCAGGTAGCCATCGCCACTGACAAGCCGTCATGGGAACGTGTCATTTCCGCACAGGGACTTGAGTGGATCAACGTATGTGACGGTCTGGGTGAAGCTTCTCCGGTCATAGGAATGTATAATCTCAGAAAACTGCCGGCATATTATCTTATAGTGGACGGGCAGCTTTCCGACAAGACTATTACGGACGCGGCCTCCCTCAAAAAGGCGCTGGCGGAAGTCCTGTAGGGAGAATGGCTAGAAAAGCCTTTTCTTGCTTACAGTAGCGGTAAACTCCTTGAGATAGAACGGTTCGAAGTATGCGACATCTTTGAACCGTTTTTCTTTGTATTCCTTCATCGCCGGGACAGACATGGAGGATGCTTTCGGACAGCAGTTGCAGAAGAAGGCATTTTCATGAGAAATGACTCCGGAACATTTTCCGGCGGCATCGCCGATGAAAAGCACTTTCCCTGCGGACAGCAGGTCGCGGAAACTGTCCTGGCTGAAAATTTCCGGCCTGGTTTCCCTGATCTGGTTCCCTTCGGTGTCGAATACGGCGGTGTATGCTTCCATCCTGCGGGCATCTATCATGGGGACAATGTATCTGCATCCCTCAGGGAGCAGGTTTTCCCCAATCGCCTGCCATGCCAGGACATCCATGGTCCCGATAGCCAGAAGCGGAATGCCGCTGCCGAAACACAGACCCTTGGCCGTAGATACTCCGACGCGCAGACCGGTGTATGATCCCGGCCCCATACTTACGCATACGGCATCGCAGTCCCGGACTTCCAGCCCGTTGTCCTCAAGTATCTTTCCGATATACACGGCTGTAAGTGACGCATGTTTGCGGGGTTCGCTGCTTTCTATATAGGAAACGGTCCTGCCGTCTTCTGTCAGAGCGGCGGAGCACAGGTCAGTGGATGTCTCTATCAGTATTATTCTTGTCATGACTGGGCTGTTTTATACGAAAAGACTTTTCAGGTACGGGAAAACCGAGTAGGATATTGATTTGAGACCCGAATACATGAATGACGAATCGAGGTATGACCGGGAAACGAGGCTGAACTTGTCGTTTATGGAATCGAACAATATGACCAGAAGTCCGATGACAAGAGCATATTTGAACAGCGCGAATACGAGTCCCAGGAGCTTGTTGAGCCAGCCGAGCAATATTATCTTGACGCTTGCCTCGAGTATTTTTCCCAAAAGGAACAGCAGCGTGACGACTACGGCGAAGATAAGGATGAACGATATGATATTGAGCGCCTGGCCGGTGATGTCAAGCCATTGTGCCAGCCATTCTGTGACTACCGCGGAGAACTTGTAGGCCAGCCATCCGCCGAGTACAAGTGAGATTATGGCAACGACCTGTGCGATAAACCCTTTCCTCAGGCCTTGTATGAGGGCCGGTATCAGACAGACCAGTAGCACAATATCTAGAATATTCATTTTTTATATTATATTTGCAGATTAATTTTCGTCGCTGCAAAATTAAACAAATTTATTGCAACTGACGAAAAAAAGACAAGAACAGGGGTAATAAAAATATTATGGGTTTTAAAGAATACAAAGGTCTTGACCTGGTCGGGACAGGAAAGGAGATACTTGAAAGGTGGAAAAGGAATAATGCTTTCAGAAGGTCTCTGGAAGTGAGGGAAGGTGCTCCGGAATTCATCTTTTTCGAAGGACCGCCTTCTGCCAACGGAATGCCTGGCATACATCATGTGTTGGCCAGGTCCATCAAGGATTCCATCTGCAGGTACAAGACTCAGAGCGGCTATAGGGTGGACAGAAGGGCCGGATGGGATACACACGGTCTTCCTGTAGAGCTGGGCGTGGAGAAGATGCTCGGCATTACCAAGGAGGATATAGGCACGAAAATAAGCGTTGAAGACTATAATAACGCCTGCCGCAAGGAAGTCATGAAATATACCCGTGAATGGGTGAACCTCACGGAAAGGATTGGCTACTGGGTGGACATGAATGACCCGTATGTCACGTATGACAACAGATATATCGAGACGCTGTGGTATCTGCTGAAGGATATTTACGGGAAAGGGCTTCTTTACAAGGGTTATTCCATACAGCCTTATTCTCCGGCTGCAGGTACCGGACTGAGTTCCCATGAGCTGAACCAGCCGGGATGCTATAGGGATGTCAAGGACACTACTGCTGTCGTACAGTTCGAAGTGGTGAAGAACGACGCTTCCTCTGCCCTTTACGAAGGCTGCGGGGCGCCCGTATATTTTCTGGCATGGACCACTACCCCATGGACTCTGCCTTCAAATACCGCTTTGTGCGTAGGCCCGTCGATAGATTATGTCAGGGTGGCTTCATTCAACCCTTATACAGGGGCACCTGCTGTATATGTCGTGGCGGAAGTCCTGCTGCACGAGCATTTCAGCCCTAAGGCTGCGGACATTCCTCTGGAAGATTACAGGCCGGGAGACAAACTCGTACCTTACAAGGTGCTCGACGGCAAATTCAAGGGGAGCGAACTTGCCGGCATTTCCTACAGGCAGTTGATACCGTGGTTCAATCCGGGAGAAGGTGCATTCAGGGTGATTCCCGGCGATTATGTGACGACGGATGCCGGTACGACGGGTATTGTGCATATTGCCCCTACATTCGGTGCTGACGATGACAGGGTGGCCAAGGCTTCAGGCGTGCCGCCTCTTATGGTAATCGACAAAAACGGGGACAGACAGGCCCAGGTGGACAGAAAAGGCCGTTTCTACAGGATAGAGGACATGGATCCCGCCTATGTTGCGGCCAATGTTTCCGATGATTACAGGGAGTTCGCGGGAAGATATGTGAAAAATGCGTACGACTCTTCATTGCCGCCTGATGCTCCGACTCTCGACGTGGATCTCTGTGTCATGCTGAAGCAGCAGGGAAAGGCATTCAAGATAGAAAAACATGTGCATACGTACCCTCATTGCTGGAGGACTGACAAGCCGGTGCTTTATTATCCTTTGAACTCATGGTTTATCAGGACCACTGCGGTGAAGGACAGGATGATAGAACTGAACAGTACGATAAACTGGAAGCCGGAATCCACCGGTACGGGACGTTTCGGAAAATGGCTGGAGAATATCCAGGACTGGAACCTGTCCAGAAGCCGTTTCTGGGGGACACCTCTCCCGGTATGGCGTACTGAAGACGGACGGGAAGAGAAATGCATCGGTTCTCTCAAGGAACTGTATTCGGAGATAGAGGCTGCGGTGGCTGCCGGTATCATGACGACGAACCCTCTCAAGGACAAAGGATTCGATCCTGATGACATGTCCAAGGCCAATTATGACAAAATCGACCTGCACCGTCCGTATGTGGACAATATTTTCCTGGTATCTCCTTCCGGAAAGAAGATGGTGAGGGAGACGGACCTTATCGACGTATGGTTCGATTCCGGTGCAATGCCGTATGCACAGGAAGGGCTGAGGAACCTCGGTTCCCCGAAATTCGGATGTACTGCCGATTTCATCGCGGAGGGCGTCGACCAGACCAGAGGCTGGTTCTACACTCTCCATGCAATAAATACGATGGTAAGCGACAAGTGTGCATTCAAGACGGTGATTTCCAACGGTCTGGTGCTCGACAAGGACGGAAATAAAATGAGCAAGCGTCTCGGCAATGCCGTGGATCCTTTTGCTGTTCTCGACAAATTCGGACCTGATGCGCTCAGATGGTACATGCTCACCAATTCCCAGCCGTGGGACAACCTGAAATTCGATGAGGCCGGCGTGGACGAGGTGAGAAGGAAATTCTTCGGCACTCTGTATAATACCTATTCGTTCTTTGCCCTTTATGCCAATATAGACAGTTTCGACCCGTCGGCATCTCAGGTGGAGATGTCCCGCAGGCCGGAACTCGACAGATGGATAATATCCCTTCTCAATACCCTGGTAAGGAATGTAAGGGAAGCGTATGAGGCATACGACGTGACTTTGGCAGGACGCCTTGTCCAGGAATTCGTGTGCGACCATGTGAGCAACTGGTATGTCCGTCTCGGAAGAAAGAGATTCTGGGGCGGGAATATGGATGAAGACAAGCTTTCCGCTTACCAGACATTGTATACGATTCTGGTGTCCGTGGCCAAACTGGCGGCTCCGATAGCCCCGTTCTTCATGGAAAGGCTGTATCTGGATCTCGTGCCAGAGGCAGAGTCCGTCCATTATGAGCCTATGCCGGAATACGACGAGTCTGTCGTGGACAAGGATCTCGAAGAGAGGATGGAGCTTGCACAAAGGGCTTCGTCAATGGTCCTCGCGCTGAGACGGAAGGTAAATATAAAGGTGCGCCAGCCGTTGTCCAAGATAATCATACCTGTCATTGACAATAAGGTGAAAACCCAGCTCGAAAAGGTAAAACAGCTCCTTCTCGGCGAGGTGAATGTGAAGGAAGCGGAATTCATTTCCGATACGACAGGACTGATTACCAAGAAAATCAAGCCGAATTTCAAGACCCTGGGCAAGATTTACGGAAAGCAGATGAAAGAGATTGCGGCTGCTTTCGGTGCGATTTCACAGGATGAGATTTCCGCCATTCAGGCAGCAGAGGCTTCCGGTGTACCGTATGTGCTGCACCTTCAGTCGGATGATGTCTCCCTGTCTGCAGGCGATTATGAAATCACATCGGAAGATATGCCGGGATGGCTTGTGGCTTCGGACGGCCCTCTCACTCTGGCTTTGGATATCACTGTAACCGACAGCCTCAGGAAAGAGGGTGTGGCGAGAGAACTGATAAACAGGATCCAGAATCTGAGGAAGAGCAGCGGTTTCGATGTCACGGACAAGATAGACGTGAATATCTATGCCGACGGTGAAGATGCAGAGGAAATCGCCGGAGCGCTTGAAGATTTCGAAGGGTATATTGCGGCCCAGACCCTTTCCAGAAGTATTTCTGTCGGACGCATCGCTGACAAGGGCGGTGCCAGTGAGGTGGAATGGGGAAGCGCTTCCATATTCATCGGAGTCAGGAAGACCGTTTCGGAATAATCTATAAGGAATTAAAATTAATAATTGATAAGTTATGTCAGAGGAAAAGAAAGTCGACGGTACTGAGAAAGTCCGTTACAGTGACGAAGAACTCCAGGAGTTCAAGGCCATTATACTGGATATGCTTGAAAAGGCCAAGAAAGAGTACAAGACATTGAGAGATGTGGTCACTCATGATTCCAGCAATGATATTGAGGACACTTCCCCGACATTCAAGGTGATGGAGGAAGGTGCTTCGACGCTTTCCAAGGAAGAGGCGGGACAGCTTGCCCAGAGACAGTACAAGTTCATACAGAATCTGGAGGCGGCTTTGGTCCGCATAGAGAACAAGACTTACGGAGTCTGCCGTATGACAGGAAAGCTTATTCCTAAGGAAAGGCTTCGCCTGGTACCTCATGCTACGCTGACAGTGGAGGCCAAGGAAATGATGAACAAGAACAAATAGCAGGCAGATGAAGTTATCCCGGGGAACCAGACTCCTGATATTGGGACTGCTTCTGGTAGTGGCTGACCAGATTATAAAGATTCTGGTCAAGACCAATATGACTATAGGAGAGCACTTCAGTGTCATAGGAAACTGGTTCCAGATCTATTTCATAGAGAATGAAGGTATGGCTTTCGGAATGAAGTTCGGAGGCCAGACGGGCAAGTTTCTGCTTTCCCTGTTCAGGTTAGTCCTGGCCGGGGCGCTGATATACTGGATAAATGACCTTTTGAAGAAGAAGGGGACACCTGCCGGCGTGGTAGTGGGGCTGACTCTGATTACTGCCGGAGCAGTCGGCAATATTATTGACTGTCTGTTCTACGGTATTCTTTTCGGGGAATCCACATACAGGACAGTCGCGGAATTTCTCCCGGAGGCCGGTGGATATGCGCCTTTCTTTTTCGGAAAGGTGGTGGACATGTTCTATTTTCCCATAATAGACACGACCTTCCCGGAATGGATGCCTCTGATAGGCGGGAACCCTTTCAGATTCTTCGCTCCCGTATTCAATTTTGCCGACAGTTGCGTGACATGCGGGGCCATTTATCTTATATTTTTCCAGTGGAGGTTCTTCGCGAAGGATGAAAGGAAGCCGGAAAAGGTAAAATAATGTAAATTTCAGAAAGATTTCTTGCTTGCTGGAATTTTTTTATTATCTTTGCACTCCCTTTCGGAAATAAAGGTGTGGAAGGGAGTCAAATATTGGAGAGGTGGTAGAGTGGTCGATTACGGCAGTCTTGAAAACTGTTGAGCTGAAAGGCTCCGGGGGTTCGAATCCCTCC
>DVIP01000043.1 GCA_018711225.1 Candidatus Cryptobacteroides intestinipullorum
ACCGTATTCTGTTTATGAGGGACTGCGGATGCTCCACCCTGACCCCGAGGGCAAAACCCTTCGCCTCTATTCTCCATCCTTTCCTGTCGAACATGGCATAAATGTCCCTGGCGGAATGGCCTGTAGCCAGAATCACCTTCTTCGACGACCATTTCAGGTCTCCGGCGAAGACATCGAAAGAACCGTCCCCTTTCCTGACTATGTCAGTGACCCTGGTGCCGAAATGATATTCTCCACCGTGTCCGGTTATGCACTTCCTGATATTCTCCACGATTACCGGAAGTCTGTCGCTTCCTATATGCGGATGCGCGTCTGTCAGTATGTCCGGATCAGCTCCGAAATCCACCAACTGATAAAGCACTTCCCTTATGTCTCCCCTCTTGGACGAGCGGGTAAACAGTTTTCCGTCTGAAAAAGTGCCGGCACCGCCTTCTCCGAAACAATAATTCGAATCGGGATTCACCTCCCCCTTCCGTGACAATGCGGCTATGTCAAACTTCCTCTTGTGGACATCCTGCCCCCTTTCCAGAATGACGGGACGCAATCCCCTCCTGAGCAGTTCCAGTGCGGCGAACATTCCGGCAGGCCCCGCACCTATCACAATCACGGGCTCCGAAGAAAACACTTCACGATATGGAGCCGGCCTGAAATCATCCGGAACCTCTCCGGAAACGTAGGCGGCTATCCTGTACCTGTACAGAATCTCGCCTCTGGCATCCACGGATCTTCTCAGAATCCTGTACTGCGACACGGAACGCACCGGTACACCCATGGCCCTGGCTGCAGCCGACAGAATCATATCCTTGTCCGGCTCTTTCCCTATCGGACACGCTATCTCTATCTCTTTCATGCAAAATCAGCTATTCTGGAAACCGGAGCCACATCCAAAGAGCACCTTTCCCCGTTCAGATAATGAAAATATCCGGCAATCGCAATCATCGCCGCATTGTCTGTAGTGAACTTGAATTCAGGCAAATACGTGGTCCAACCCCGTTTCCTTCCCTCTTCAGTCACGGCAGCCCTGAGTCCGCTGTTGGCAGAGACGCCTCCGCCTATGGTGATTTCCCTGATACCGGTAGCTTTCGCGGCCTTGACGAGCTTGTCCATCAGAATTTCGATAAGGGCCTTCTGGAAGCTTGCGCAGATATCCTCCTTGTTCTTTTCCATGAACTGCGGATCCTCCGCCATCCTGTCCCTGACGAAATAGAGAAGAGAAGTCTTGATTCCGCTGAAACTGTAATCGAATCCAGGCACATGAGGCTTGGCGAAACGGAATCTGTCAGGATTGCCGTTCCTGGCCAGCCTGTCCACGACCGGTCCTCCGGGATACCCCAGCCCCATCATTTTAGAACATTTGTCGAAAGCCTCTCCCACGGCGTCATCTATCGTCTGTCCCAGTATCTCGAAGTCCAGAGGGCTGTTCACTCTGACTATCTGGGAATTTCCTCCAGACACCAGCAGACACAGGTACGGAAACCGCGGATGCAGGTTCTCATGGTCATACTGTTTTATGAAATTGGCCAGTACATGCCCCTGGAGATGGTTCACTTCCACGAGAGGCTTGCCGAGCGCTATGGAAAGTCCCTTGGCGAACGACGTACCTACGAGAAGGGAGCCCAGAAGTCCCGGCCCCCGGGTAAAGGCGATTGCAGTTATGTCCCCCGCACTGATTCCGGCCTTGTCTATTGCCTGGCTGACGACAGGGACGATATTCAGCTGGTGGGCGCGCGAAGCGAGTTCGGGAATCACGCCTCCGTATGCCTTGTGCACTTCCTGGCTGGCCAGGACATTGGACAGCAGGTAGCCGTCACTGATGACTGCCGCCGAAGTGTCATCACAAGAAGATTCTATACCTAAAATGATATCTGCCATATTGAAACTGTTTTCCTTATTCCGGAAACCGCATTAAACCCCTTCCGGACAAGTTTCCGAAACCGCAAAAATACGATAATAATTCGATAAAAATAACGATTACTCCGGAATCCATTCCCGTTTTCGTGCCACTCCTCTTAAATTCTCTTCCTTCATTTCATCGAATTCACGTTAAATAATTAACTTTGCGAGATGACTTTAATGGTACGGGGAATATAAAAAAGGTATTGAAAATATTCTGGCTTACCTTCGTTGCGGTAACGGCCTTGTTTCTTGCAGCAGTTCTGGCTATCCAGCTGCCGCAGGTACAGACATTTCTGGTCAGAAAGGTGACGGACAGGCTTGAAGGCAGCATTGACGGGAAACTGGTCTTCGAAAAGATACACATCAAGCCTTTCAATACACTGATTATCAAGAATGCCGCCATCATCGACAGAGAACCTGCCGCAGAAGGTGCGGATACCCTTTTCAAAGCCCAGTATGTGATAGCGCGGTTCACCCTCGGCGGACTGCTCGACAAGGAGGGGCTGCGCATCGGAAGGGCCTACGTGACAAACGCCTGCATGACCCTTGTAATCGAAGGCTACAGAGCCAACAACCTCACCAGGATATTCAGGATCCCGCTGCCGGACCCTGACAGGCCGAAAAAGGAAGGCACGGTATTCAGAATCAGAAGGGCGTCGGTCAACGACATGACCTTCCGTCTTCTCAATGTGATGGAAAACAGGCCGGAGTATGCAGGGCATGGCATAAACTGGAATGATCTGGAAGTGAATGACATCAATATAGAAGCCCGCAAACTGGAACTTACGGACAATGTCATGACCGGAGCCGTGGACTACATGACATTCACAGAAAAGAGCGGCTATATATGCAGTTCCATCACGGGAAAGGCGACAGTCGGGAACGGACGCAGCCTGATCGAGGAAATCCGCATTTCGGATCCATGGTCGGAGCTTTACATTCCGGAATACAGCATGAGCTATGACAGTCCCCTGGATTTCTCCGACTACATAGGCAAAATCCGCATGAAAGGCGTCATCGGCAAGTCATCCCTGGACATGAAGACCCTCTCATACTTCGCTCCCGGACTTTCGGGGATTTCACTGAAGGCCGACATATCGGGCACAGTCACCGGCACAGTCAGTGACCTGCATTTCAGGGACATGTCCGTCAACACGAAAGACAGCGTCATATTGAGGTTCGACGGAGACATGAGAGGGCTTCCGGACATCGCCAGGACGGACATCACACTGGATCTCCACCAGCTCAGGTGCACGTCTGCCGGTCTGGAGGCGACTGTCAGATCCTTTTCACCGGACACGGAACTCGGTATAGCCGGATTTGCCGGGAACTCGGTATTCAGATTCAGGGGACATGCGAAAGGGCTTCCTGACAGAATGGATGTGGATATGGTAGCCAGCACGGGGTCCGGGTATGCAAAAGCAGATGTGAAGATAGAAAACCTTCTTTCCGGAAGCGAATCGGTCAGGATAGAAGGGAACATCCTCTCGAACAACCTGGACATAGGGCAGATAATAGGCAGCAGGACAATAAGGCAATGTTCCCTCAGATCCGGATTCTCCGCAGATCTCGGCACGAAGGATGAAGGGCCGGAACTCAAAATAGACACACTGTTTGTCGACAGGCTGAATCTGAAAGGCTACGACTACGGCAATATCGCCGCGGCGGGCACAATGAAAAAACATGCCTTCGACGGACGGATAATATGCAACGACCCGAACCTGAACTTCATGTTCCAGGGAGTATTCTCACTTTCGCCCAGGACACAGAATTCAGTCTACAAGTTCTACGCGAACCTGGGTTATGCCGACCTGAACGCCCTGAATTTCGACAAAAGGGGTCCGTCGAAAGCAAGTCTCAAGGCCACGGCCAATTTCAACAGGAGACAGACAGGAGACCTGCTCGGAAACATGAACATCTCCGACATTGTCCTGGAAAACGGTGACGGAAAATACGATATCGGGGATATCGACATAAAGTCATATTTCGGAGACGACCTCTACAGGATGGTTCTCGAATCCTCTTTCGCCGACGCCTTCTTCTCCGGTTCTGCCCAGATTACGGAATTTGTCAAGGATCTGAAGAACGTCACTCTGGAAAGGGAGCTGCCGGGCCTGTTCAGAGATTCGGTGCAGGTACGTACAGGCAACCGTTACCGTCTCACGTACCGCGGGAAGAATACCATGGACCTTATGGCTTTTCTGGCTCCGGGACTGTATGTGTCAGACAGTACCACGGTAGACATGTCCGTCGATACGACAGGGCTGTTCAAAGCCGAAATAAAGTCGCCGCGCATAGCCCTGAATGAAAACTACATTAAGGACATAGGGGTGACGCTCAACAACTCGAACGGCAGCCTGACCGGAGAGATTACCGGCAAAACCATGAATATCGCTTCAATCGCGATAGAGAACAACAGCCTGAACCTTTTCGCCAACGACAATTTCATCGGCTTCGGCTACAGGTACGAGAATCCGGGAGACCTGATAAACCGGGGCGAGGTATTCATCACAGGAGACATAAGCAGGGATGAGGCCAACGACATGAACCTGCATGTCGAAATGCTCCCGTCAAGGGTACTTCTGAATTCCAGGGAATGGAGTATAATGCCTTCGTCCCTGGACATCAGAGGCAAGGATCTCGATGTCGGGAAAATGGAATTTACAAGCGGAGACCAGACAATACGGGTGTCCGGAGGACTTTCCGGTGCAGGACAGGACACGCTGGCAGTGAAGATGGAGCGCTTCGACATATCAGTAATAAACCCTCTTCTGAAGAACCGCTTCGGCATAGAAGGGGCTGCCACCGGAGAAGCCAGGATCACATCTCCTGCAGCCGACCGCGGACTGCTTTTCGATTTCCTCGTGGATTCCACCAGAATATCCGGCTCGGACATAGGGACACTGAAGGTGCTCAGCAGGTGGAATGAAGGTACGGACAGGTTCGATGCACTGGTTTCCAATGAAATCGGCGGCGTGAGGACATTCCGGCTTGCAGGCAGTTATTCGCCTTCGACACGGAATATCGAAGCATCGGCAGAACTGGACGGAACGGACATTTCATACGCCAGGTCATTCCTCAGCAGCATATTCAGCGACATGTCAGGCCATCTGTCCGGCAGGATAAGGGCATCAGGACCTGCGGATGCGCTGGAAATAACGAGTGAAAACGCCAGAATAGATGACTCGGAGCTCAGGATAGCATTCACCAATGTGCCGTACAGCGCATCCGGCTTTTTCCACCTGGACGACACGGGAATACATTTCGACGACATATCCCTGAGCGACAGGTTCGGGAATACAGGCAGAATCACGGGAGGCATCAGGTACGACAAACTGAAAGACATCGAGTTCGACACGCATATCAGCGTCAGCGGGATGGAATGCCTCAACCTCACGGAAAACGACAACAGCCAGTTCTACGGGAACCTTTCCGCATCAGGAAACCTGTCCATAACCGGACCTGCCAATTCTCTGAAAATGAACGTTACGGCCCGAACATCCGGACCGGGACAGCTCCACATACCGATACCGTCGTCGGCAACG
The DNA here is from genome assembly GCA_018711225.1 of Candidatus Cryptobacteroides intestinipullorum. Classification (GTDB taxonomy): domain Bacteria; phylum Bacteroidota; class Bacteroidia; order Bacteroidales; family UBA932; genus Cryptobacteroides; species Cryptobacteroides intestinipullorum. Next base: position 5,442 of record DVIP01000043.1, read on the forward strand.
GCCACCACCGGCAATCTTCTTACATTCAAGCAAGAATACAAGGAGGAATATATCGACCCTTACGAACTGATGATACGGAAGATCCGGACCAGGAAAGAATCCTCTGGGAATCTCGGCATCAGCCTGGATGTGGAAGCCACACCTGAAACGGAAGCCTTCATTGAAATTGACAAGGCTTCCGGAAATATTCTCAGAGGCAGGGGCGCAGGCAACATTGAACTTGACATTGACGGCGACAACTTCAGCATTCTGGGCGACTACACGCTTACCAGCGGAAGCTACAGGTTCGTGGCTCAGGGGCTTGCGTTCAGGGATTTCATCATCAGTGACGGAAGTTCCATCAAATTCAACGGGGACATTATGGAAAGCGACCTGGACATCAACGCCACATACAGGACCAAGACATCTCTGGCGACCCTCATAGCGGACACTTCATCCGTATCCACCAGGAGGACCGTGGACTGCGGAATCAGCATCACCGACAAGTTAAAGAACCCGAGGCTCGCCTTCTCCATTGATATCCCGGACATAGATCCCACGGTGAAATCCAGGGTGGAGAGCGCCCTCAGCACGGAAGACAAGATACAGAAACAGTTCATTTCACTGATAATGTTCAACAGTTTCCTGCCGGATGATCAGTCAGGAATCGTGAACAACGCATCAGTCCTTTACTCCACCGTAACGGACATAATGTACAACCAGCTGAACAACATATTCCAGAAACTCGACCTGCCTGTAGACCTCGGCTTCAACTACCAGCCCAACGAGCGCGGGAATGACATGTTCGACGTGGCCATATCGACCCAGCTTTTCAACAACAGGGTCGTCGTGAACGGCAATATCGGAAACCGGCAGTATTCGTCGGGGACGTCGAACAGTGACGTGGTTGGCGATCTGGACATCGAAATCAAGCTGGACCGCCCCGGCCTTTTCAGGCTTAACCTGTTCTCCCATTCCGCAGACCAGTATACGAACTACCTCGACGATTCGCAGAGAAACGGCATAGGTCTGGCCTATCAGCGGGAATTCAACACGTTCAGGGAATTTTTCAGGGATCTGTTCACAAGCAGAAAAAAGAAACAGGCAAAGGCCGCAGGACTGAGGGAGGAAGAGAATGCGCAGAAAAAGAAGACCATCATTATCGGTCCTGACGACTGAAAGAGGGACAGCCGGCATGGGCTGCCAGACAACAAGAAGACAATGACTTATGGACAATAAAGGAAAATTATATCTGATACCGTCTCCGCTCGGGGACAACGACCCTGCCGAAGTGATACCGTCTCCGGTACTCGGCAGGCTGCAGCATTTCAGGACATTCGTTGTGGAAGAAATAAGGACAGCCCGACGGTACCTGTCCAGAGCGGGACTCAAAGGGAAAATCGACGGTCTTGAATTTCACGAACTGAATGAGCATACTCCGCAGGAGCAGATAGAGGGCTATCTGGAACTTTTCGGGAACGGCAATGACGTCGCCCTGATATCGGAGGCAGGGCTTCCGGCCGTAGCGGATCCGGGGGCGCAGCTTGTAGCCCTGGCGCACAGGCACGGGATAGATGTAGTGCCGCTTGTCGGACCGTCATCGCTCATGCTCGCCCTTATGGCTTCAGGCATGAACGGACAGTGTTTCGCGTTCTGCGGCTATCTTCCCGCCAGAAGCGACGAAAGGAGGTCGAAACTGAAAAACATAGAGAAGATATCCGCATCATTGCGCCAGACGCAGATTTTCATAGAGACACCTTACAGAAATGATTCCATGCTGAAAGATATTCTGGAGGTATGTTCTCCGGAAACCAGGCTATGCATAGCCGCCGACCTGACACTGCCTGATGCATCGGTCAGGACGAAGACAGTAGCCGGCTGGAGAAAGGAAAAGACGGTCATAGGGAAAAGGCCTTGCGTATTCATATTGCAGGCATGACGCGCGGCGCAAAAGGAAAGAATCATGAAGAAAACTGGAGTTATCGAGCTGGAAGGAATGGAATTTCATGCATTCCACGGCTGTTTTGAGAAGGAAAAGACGGAAGGGAATCATTTTACTGTGGATTTCAGGGGTTCGCTTGACATGTCGGCAGCGGCGGCGAGCGACTCGCTGGAAGACACTGCAGACTACGGAAGGGTTTACGGCATCGTGAAGAGGGAGATGGAAAAGCCGTCGGACCTTCTGGAAAATGTAGCGGGCAGGATAGTTTCCTCCATTGAAAACGAGATGCCGGGATTTCTGGAATTTTCCGTGAGGGTTTCCAAGCGGAACCCGCCTGTAGGAGGGGCCTGCTCATGGTCGAGGATAACAATGTACGGAGGCATGGCATGAAGAATAAAATAGCATTTGTCACTCTGGGCTGCAAGCTGAACTATGCTGAGACATCCACGTATGAACGTGCATTTGTCCGGGCAGGGCTGCAGCCCGTGCACTGGGAAGATGAGGCTGACCTGTTTCTGGTAAACACCTGCACGGTCACCGAACACTCGGACAAGAAATGCCGGAACATAATCAGAAAACTGCACAGGCTGCGTCCCGATGCCGCGATTATAGTGACCGGCTGCTATGCACAGATGAAGAAAGAGGAACTCGGACAGCTCGAAGGGGTGAAATTCGTTTTCGGTGCGGAAGAAAAGTCGGCCGTGGTGCCTTCAGTGCTGGATTGGCTGGAAGGGAACGAATGTCCTGTCCATGAAAGTGTGACGGAAACGGTCTTTCCCGCCTATTCTACAGGCGAACGGACACGGTCTTTCCTCAAGGTGCAGGACGGATGCGATTATTTCTGCGCATATTGTACAGTACCGTACGCCAGAGGCAGGAGCAGGAATATCCCTGTCGCCAGTCTTGTGGAACAGGCCGGACTGATAGCCGCTTCGGGAATACGCGAAATAGTACTGACAGGAGTCAATACAGGTGATTTCGGAAAGACTACCGGAGAAAGTTTTCTGGACCTGCTCAAGTCTCTGGAACAGGTAGAAGGAATAGACAGGTACAGGATTTCTTCCATCGAGCCGAACCTTCTGACTGAAGAGATAGTGGACTGGATAGCCTCCGGAACCAAGTTCCTCCCCCATTTCCACATTCCCCTGCAGTCAGGCAGCGATACGGTATTGCGTGAAATGGGACGAAGATATGACACAGGCTCATTTGCCCGGAAAATAGAATACATCAGGGAGCGCATGGAAAAGGCCGGAGGTCCGAAGGTGTTTTTCGGGATAGATGTCATCGTCGGCTTCCCCGGAGAGACCGATGCATTGTTCCGGGAGACATATTCATTCCTGAAAGAAAGGATAAGGCCGGCATTCATCCACATTTTCCCTTATTCGAAACGTTCGGGAACCAGGGCTGCGGCCAGGAAGGACCAGGTGCAGGATTCGGTGAAGACGGAAAGGGTAAAGATACTCGAAGAACTTTGCGGCAAGCTGCACCGGGAGTTTGTACGGGGCCACAGGGGGCTCAAGGCCAAAGTGCTGTTCGAGAATACGGAAAAGAACGGCATGATGGCCGGATACACGGAAAACTATATCAGAATTGAAAGGCCGTTCGACCCTGCTCTTACAGGGAAAATCGTGGAAACGGAGCTTTCAGACCAGGATTGCGAAGGAAACCGGACGGAGCCGGAAGAGTAGCATCAGGGGATTGGAACAGAAAAGGATTACAGGGACTGGAGAGATGAAGACAAGACTGACATTTCTGGGAACAGGCACGTCACAGGGGGTGCCGATGATAGGCTGCGACTGCAATGTGTGCAGGTCCGCGGATGAAAGGGACAAACGCTACAGATCTTCCGTTTTCGTACAATACGGAGGTCTGGACATTCTCGTGGATGCAGGGCCGGATTTCAGAAGCCAGATGCTGAGGGCAGGCATCAGGCACCTTGATGCCATCCTCCTGACGCATAACCACAAGGATCATACGGGAGGACTCGATGACGTGAGGGCCTTCAACTATATAGAACGCGCACCGATACGGATTTACTGCGAAAAATATGTCGAGGACTCGCTAAGGAAAGAATACAGCTATGCTTTCGCGGAAAAAAGATATCCCGGAGTACCCGAGTGGCAGATAACCTATATTGACGAACATCCTTTCAGAGTCGAGGAGAATGTCCCTGAAGTAAAGCTGACATGGGTGGACGGGAAAGGTTATGAAAAGACTCCGTGCCCGCGTCCGGAACATCCTGCAAGCGTGGAGGTCATACCTGTCAGGGGCCGTCATTTCAATCTGCCCGTTCTGGGCTACAGGTTCGGAAACATAGCATACCTTACTGACATGAATTTCATTCCGGAAGAGGAATTTTCCAAGCTGGAAGGGCTGGACCACTTTATAATAAACTGTGTGCGGAGAGGGAAACATCTTTCGCATTTCTCGCTGGAAGAGGCCATAGCCGTAGCCGGACGTGTGGGGGCCAGGCATTCATGGCTCACTCACCTTTCACACCAGCTGCCGCGTTACGAAGACCTGTGCCGGGAACTGCCGGAAGGGATTCTGCCGGCATACGACGGCCTGGTGATAGAAAGCGGGGAATGAGTCGTTCCATCTTTTCCATACAAGCCTTTCTTATCTCCACTGTATTATCTCAACCAGCCTTCACGAATCCAGATTGTATCATTCTGGACTTCGACTGAAACAAATGAGCCGTCCCAATCCATGGTTAACGAGCCATCATCCATTTCAACCATCCTGTCACACATTCCCCTGCTCCTATCCACCGAAGTGCTGTCAGGATATATGAAATACCAATAAATCTTTGAGGGATTTGCAGCGTATTCCTCATGTGCATTGCGTCCCATATGCCCCAGAATTTCACACCTCATATAACTCGGAGTATCCAATATTCCCCAATGTGTAGAGTCTGTGACGCAGGCTCGCTCTAATCGCCTGTGCAGACTTCTTGCATCGCCTGGACTTACTGCAAATTTGTGTTCATACCAGTAATTTTGCGGAAGACCGGCATCGACATACAGACAGGCATCTATCATTGTTATTTCTGGAAATTCAACTCCGGTCAGTTTATATAGTCCCTCTGCTGACCCATACTGCGAAGTTTCCTCTGTTTTGTTAAGTGATGAAGTAAAATCTTCTGGATTTGCAATGACAAGTGCGATGAAAAATACTATAGGAAACAATATAAGAAACCATACAGCACCTGCAGTACCAAATGCCCACCACATATAGCCCCGCGTCATTTCAGGATTCTTCTTTTTAAGATTTCGCATCCTGAATATCCATAATATCAGCCCTAAAATAGGAAGAATCAGCATTGTGAGAATCCATCCCAATGCTTCAATGATTTTTTGTGTTGATTTTTTCATGACATCAGAATTATTGTTTTCTGATTATGGTGTAGTATTCCGCGATATAACGACTAATCCACCCTCTCTCCTCTAAATATCTGAACAGGCCTTCCTGAATCCATATTGAAAATTTCCCGAGATTGAATTCTGTCCGTGAATATTTCGGATAAACCATTGCACATCTTATTCTTATTTCATAGTCTCCCGTAGTCTTATCAACTTCGCCCTTAATGACATCGCAGGCATTCACAGCAATGGCTGCCCTGTGCTCGGGGCTATACAATGCGTAGTCTTTTGATGCTTTCCATGCGACATGGACAGATGCACCGCTCTGCTTGTCAGACAGATATTCCACTGCTGTACGGAGTTTCGGTGATTTCATAAAACCTCTTGAAGCCTTAAACCTTACCAAATCGTCATCTTCGCGAGGGAAATGCAACAGGAAACACTCTCTTGCCGCTTCGGGAGACAATGGCCACCCGAACATCCATACAGCCATGTGCATGGTATAGATACTGCAACACTCGTATAGATTCAGGTCTTCACCTTGCTGTATCTTCGCCATTGATTTATCTTGATGACAGAACACGAAGTAACAACCGTTGATAAAAATGACTGCCACAAGCACCAGCAGACTGATCAGTGTTATCTTTACGGACCTTTTCATATTGCAATCAATTGAATCCCCATGTTCATATTAAGAGCAAATTTTTTCATAGTGTGTTTTATTTTTCTATACCTGTTTTCCCGTAAGGTAAACCGGAATGACAAGTTTTTTGTAATTCTTCCGTTATATACACTCTGAAATTTTTGTCTCAGCACTTCCGTTGAAAAATGCCGTCCCTTGTGAGAACGGCCGGTTAAGCATAAGTGTATGTTACCCGTTCGTTAATTGACTTTTTGGATGCGTCTATATACAATACGCCCTCCCGCATTGCTGCAAGAGGGTGTGTCTAAATATATCTTGGAAATCTTATTCCTTCTCCTTTATCATGTCGCCTACCTTTGCTATGAATGCCTTTAATGGCTCTATGAGTGGACGCATTTCTTCCTCTGTCGTGACATATACGACATCGTGCCCTTGTGTGTGCTGGCTTTATATCCGTCCTTAATAAGAAGAGCCAATACTGCATGGAATATAGCATAGTACATTCTGTTTGCTGCCGTGTCCCAGAAATTCATCGCTGCTATATCATCTATCTGTTTAAGAAAGGAGAGCGATTTTTCATATTCCAGACCAACTATCGTCTTGCGTTCTATGTCTGTCAGTTTCATGCCAATACTATTCCGTCCTGTTCAACATTCTTGTAGAATGGTGTAAACGAGTTCTGTTTCCATTCTTCCTTTGTATATATGATTGGGCTGATTGTTTCTCCTATATCCCAACTCAATGCTGCAAATGGATAAAGTACATATCGGTAGTCATGCTGCTCTATCTTAGGCTTGTCCAGAAGAATGAGCAAGTCCCAGTCGGAATCTTCCGTGGCTTCATTCCTTGCCCGTGAGCCATACAGAATCAGCTGTCCTCCTTTGGGGAGAACTTCTTTGGCTATCCGCTTGATTTCCTTTAATATGTCACTCGATTTCATAACTTCGTGGCTTATATGGCAAATATAAGTGAAAGCCGAGAGCAGAGCAAATTTATTTGCCCTGCCGAGGCGCATCCTTATATGTGACGAAGTCAAATATAATACTTTTATCTGTAAACAGGTATATCCAAAGGAGTATCGGTATAGTTAAAGGCATAGTTTCCAAATCTGTTCCCAACTCTACTCTGAACTTTTTTTGGATAATCAGAACGGGTATATCTGAAGACAGTCCTTTCCAATTCAATTTCCACTTCCAGATTTCGTCAATCGGAGCATAATCGGATTAATGTCTTAATGAGCAAGCTTACAGCCATTATAAACAGAAACCGCCGCATCCATAGGATGCAGCGGCCTAAATGAGCGGAAAACGAGATTAGCTCGCTGCGCTTCCTTTTCTCTGCCCCTTCGCCAGGGAGGCACTTTCAAGTAGACCGCTGTCGGGCTGATTCCCTTGCCGCCCTTTCATTTCACGCCATTGAAAGCAAGCTTTCTGTCTTGAAATGAAAGACCGCCATAGCCTGCGGCTACAGCGGTCTGCTTGAGCGGAAAACGAGATTCGAACTCGCGACCCTCAGCTTGGGAAGCTGATGCTCTACCAACTGAGCTATTTCCGCAGAATGTTTCCGGAAAACCGGACAAACTCAAATCCGTCATTGACGGACTGCAAATATAGCAATAAAATCTGAATCCGATGTTTTTTTCCTGATTTTTTCCATAAACTTGAACATGACCGTGTAAAATCAGAGTGCCGAATAAACTAAAACAGTGCGGCCAGGAAGAAAGACAGGGAGAATATCAGGCTGAAAATCATCTGGAGACGCGCAGTATCCTCGTCCAGCCCGGATATGGCGGACATACCCTCACTCCTGTAACGTATAACAGTCCTCACATTGAGCAGGGCAGGAAACGCCGCCAGGAAAACCAGCAGGGACATCCAGGGGAAAATCCTGCCGAGGGCACATGCAAACACCCAGAAAAACGGGAAAATCACCTCGAAATTATATACATGGACAGAAGTCCTTGCCCCTATCCTCATGGCAAATGTCGAAATCCCGGCACGCCTGTCAGTGGTGATATCCCTCAGATTGTTGATATGCAATATAGCCACCGTAATGAGCCCCACCGGTACAGCTACCCAAAGCACACCCCAGTCCACAGCCCCTGTCACGACAAAAGAAGTACCGAGAGAGGGCAATATGCTGAACGCCATCATTATCACCAGATCTCCGGCCGCCCTGTATTTCAATAGCGGATAAAGCACCGCACAGGCTGCACCTGCAAGACCTATCCACAGCAGAGGCAGCCCCGTAAGAAACAGCAGGGCAATCCCGCCTGCCAAAGACACAAGCAGAAGTCCGACAGAAAGGTTCCGTATCTCTTCCGGACGGAACATCCCGGAAGTAATGGTCCTGGCTCCGAAAGTGTCCCCTGCATCCACATTGTTCCGGAAATCATACCAGTCGCTCCATGTGTTGCCGGCACAGTGGAAAAGAACCATGTTTACAACTGTCCACAGCCCCAGCCACCAGTTGATTTCATTTCCGGCCCAGAAAAGATAAGCCAGCACTGTGATAACCGGCATGACGGATGCCGGGAAAGACCATGGACGTACAGCAGTCATCCATTCCTTGAAACTATGCCTTCGGGCCCTCACCGACCCGGTCTGATTTTTACCCATACGACAATACAAATCAGTCAACGTCTATTATGGAACTCAGCTCGGCCATCGCCTTCCTCGGTGACTTGTTCCTGTAAAGCACCTCATACACCATATCGGCAATAGGCATATTGACGTTGTGTTTAAGATTGATATGCCTTATGCATTCGGCGGCATAATATCCTTCGGCAATCATTGTCATCTCGTTGAGTGCGCTTTTGACCGTACACCCGTGCCCTATCAGGAGACCGAGCCTCCTGTTGCGGCTGTAAGAAGAATAACATGTAACCAGCAGATCCCCCAGATATGCGGAAGTGAATGTGTTCCTGGAATAAGGATAACTCTCTTCTATGAAACGGGTCATTTCATTGGCGCAGTTCGCCACAAGGACGGCGATAAAATTGTCACCGTACCCGAGTCCTTTGGCCAGACCGGCAGAAAGGGCATATATGTTCTTGAGTATCGACGCATACTCCACACCGTACAGGTCGCTCGAATAATTAATGTGTATATACTTGCTTGAAAGCTTCTCCCCCACTGTCCTGGCATTTTTCTCGTCAGCACTTGCCAATGTCAGGAACGACAGTTTGCCCCGTGACACTTCCTCCGCATGGGTCGGACCGGCTATAATTCCCATCTGTCTGAAACTCAAGCTGTAGTGGTCGTGCAGATATTCCGCCACGGTCTGCCATGAGCCTGGGATTATTCCCTTTATGGCGGATATGATGAACTTGTCTTCGAGCGATACTGTCAAAGGTGCCAGAAAATCCTTCAGAAAGGCCGAAGGAACCGATATTATCACCACGTCGGCACTGGAGACTACACTGTCAAGGTCATCAGAAGGATGTATGTAGTCCCTGTCAAATTCCAGTTCACTGAGGTATTTGGGATTCCGGCCGTCATTCAGAAGTCCGTCCAGGACCTCACTGTTTCTCACATACCATTCCACGGATGTGTGATTCCTGGTCAGCATCCCCACAATAGCCGTCGCCCAGCTGCCATAGCCGATGACAGCATATCTGGCATCATTCCCGATTTGAATCTCCATAGATAATAAATTTGCTTCCGTCCCGGGGATCGGACAGAAATTTTTTCAAATATACGCAGAAGCCGAGAGCAATGCAAACAAACTTTTGATTTGCATTGCCGAGGCGCTACAGGATATGCGGCGAAGCCGAATATCGCAGAAGCCGAGAGCAGAACAAATTTATTTGCTCTGCCGAGGCGCTACAGTATATGCGGACGAAGTCCGAATATCGCAGAAGCCGGTACGAAGAGTGATACAGGAGCTGTGGCGCAGCCTAACGCCGCCATGCCGTACATCACACAGGACGGAGGGACTGCAACCTGATTGCAAAGTTACTGTACGGCAATATGAATGCAACGCAGTTGCAAGGCTTTTGTCATACTTTCGCATCCGGAAACAATGCCGGCCCGGCTGGCGGCAACAATACAGTAAAATGTGGATTTGACAAAATGAAAGGAATGAAAAGATCATTCAAAATCGAAGTGGATTGTGCCAACTGCGCCAATCTCATAGAAGACGCAGTAAAGAAAGTAAAAGGAGTCGAAGAAGTAACCGTATCATTCATGACCCAGAAGATGAAAATCGGATTCGAAGCCGGTTCCGATCCGGAATCGGTACTGGAAGAAGTCAGAAGGACTGCACGCAAGATAGAACCTGATTTCAGTATTATCTGACCGTAACGGACCCTGGAATCTGCAATATGGAACAAATGAACAGGAAACAAAAAAGAATGCTGGCACGTATTCTTGTCGCCTCGGCAATGACGATAGCCCTCCAGTTCGCCGATACCGGAGGATGGATGCGGCTTGCACTTTATCTGACAGTCTATTTCATAGCCGGATATGACATTCTGAAAAAGGCCGCTTCAGGAATCATAAACGGACGTGTTTTTGATGAGAATTTCCTGATGGCTACAGCTACCATAGGTGCCTTCGCACTGGCTCTCTATGAACGCAGCGGCGACTATCTGGAAGCCATTGCTGTCATGCTTTTCTATCAGATCGGGGAATTTTTCCAGAGCTATGCCGTGGGCAGGAGCCGGCGGAACATAGCGGCGCTTATGGACATCCGACCCGATTACGCCAATATTGAAAGAGACGGCAATACAGTCAGAGTTGCCCCTGATGAAGTGGAAACGGGTGCGATCATAATCGTAGGGCCGGGAGAAAAAATTCCCATCGACGGACTCGTTACGGAAGGACGGTCGTCGCTCAACACCTCTGCATTGACAGGAGAATCACTTCCGCGCGATGTCGGACCGGGAGACGAAGTCATCAGCGGCTGTATAAACATGTCCGGCATGCTGAAAATACGCACTACAAAAGAGTTCGGGGAATCCGCCGTCTCGAAAATACTGGAGCTGGTGGAGGATTCCGCAGCCCACAAATCAAAATCGGAAAATTTCATTGCACGGTTTGCCCGCACATATACACCGGTGGTATGTTATGCAGCCCTGGCCCTCGCGGTGCTGCCTCCCCTGTTCATGATTCTTTTCAAAGGCAGTGCTTTCGGTTTCGCGACATTCGAGCCGTGGATTTACCGGGCCCTGATTTTCCTGGTCATCAGCTGCCCGTGCGCCCTGGTCGTAAGCATTCCTCTCTCCTTCTTTGCAGGTATCGGGGGAGCAAGCCGCAGCGGTGTGCTCGTAAAAGGAGCGGACATACTGGAAGCCCTTTCGAAAGTGAAGACCATGGTATTCGACAAGACCGGCACACTGACGCAGGGTGTGTTCGAAATCAATGCGGTACATGACGGGAATGACATGGACATCAAGGAAGAATCCATGCATCTGCTCGAACTTGCGGCCATGGCGGAATGCTATTCCTCCCATCCGATAAGCAAATCACTGCAGAAAGCATACGGGAAAAACATAGACCGAAGCCGTATCAGCGATGTGGAAGAATATGGAGGACATGGTATCACGGCAGTCATCGACGGGCACAGGGTAGCCGTAGGAAACGGAAAACTCATGCGCAGCCTCGGCATCGAACCGGTTCCATGCAGGACGGCAGGCACAATCATCCACATAGCGGCAGACGGCAAATATGCTGGGCACATTGTAATGGGGGATGTGGTAAAGGCACACTCCAGAGAGGCAGTCGGCCAGCTTCGCGGCTGCGGTGTCAGCCGGATAGTGATGCTTACCGGCGATACGGCATCCGTAGCGGAACAGACGGCAGAGTCCCTCGGTATCACGGAAGTCTACAGCGGTCTGCTCCCTGCCGACAAGGTAAAACAGGTGGAAATATTGCTCCGGTCAGCCCGTTCCGGCGAAAAGGTCGCCTTTGCAGGAGACGGCATAAACGACGCCCCAGTCCTTTCCAGGGCGGATATAGGCATAGCCATGGGAGCCATGGGAAGCGATGCCGCCATCGAAGCCGCAGACGTGGTGCTGATGGATGACGACCCGCTGAAAGTGCCAAAAGCCATCCGCATATCGCGCAAATGCCTCGGCATTGTCCGGCAGAATATAGTCATTGCCCTCGGAGTGAAAGGTATATGTCTGATACTCGGAGCTTTCGGCGTGGTAAACATGTGGCTTGCCATATTCGCGGACGTGGGTGTGATGGTCATTGCCGTCCTGAATGCCGTCAGGGCCATGTACGTGAAGAACCTGTAAAACGGATGCCCGGATTATATGGGGAACCATACGAAAACAGCGGCATCCCACAGGGCATGCGAGATGATGACAGCCATGAATTTTTCCGGATAAAGCCTGTACAGAAGCCCCCAGACAAAGCCTGCAACCAGCGCAGCCATCACCAGCATGAAATTCCACGAAGGGATATGCACGCAGGCATAAACTGCCGTCGCGACCAGAAATCCGGCATTCTTTCCTATCCTGTCGGACAACGTCTTCTGCACATATCCCCTCCAGAATATTTCCTCCGCCGGACCTATAAGGAAAAGAAGAAGCACGGAGAGCAGCACAGGAGAGATTCCTGACTTTATCCCGTAAATCATGTCCACCTGCTCCCTCGCGAAACCGAACATCCAGGAAGATACCTTGTCCCCTGTCCAGAATATCCCCCACAAAGCGGCAGCTATGACAATCCCTGACAGAATATTCTTCCAGCCGTGTTCAAGTCCTGTCCACCATCTTACTTCCGAAAAGAACGAAAGGGTCACAAGCACGACAGCCGATATGCTCATCATCCCCCAGAAATTCACGTACGGCGAGGTCCAGGGACTGAACATCACTGTCCAGAGACCTGCGGCAATGACAACGGAAAAAGCCAGCAACGCCAGGGTATTCTTCTTCATATTTTGAGTTTTCTCCATTTTTTCCGAAATTTAATGATTTTCCCTAAAGGGCAATACCCCAACGACTGACAAAAACAAACAAAGAATGATAGTGACAATGCTGCAGACCGGAATTGTTCCGGCCTCACCGCAGGAAAACAGGCAAAACGCCTCGCGGCTCATGGACCAGGCTCCCGGAAGCGACCTGTATGTCCTTCCTGAAATGTTCTCCACCGGCTTCTGCGCCTCGCCTGAGGGGATTGCGGAAGAACCGCCTTATCCTTCGCTGCAATGGATGACAGACGAGGCAAGGAAAAGAGGATGTGCGATAGCAGGGAGTATTGCCTTGCATGCCGGAGACAATACATGGAGGAACAGATTCTGTTTCGTACATCCGGACGGGAAAACGGATTTCTACGACAAGAGACACCTGTTTTCATACGGAGACGAACACCGGCGGTTCTCTGCCGGGGACAGGAGGACAACGGTAGAGTACAAGGGTGTCCGCATCCTCCCGCTGATATGCTACGACCTGCGTTTCCCTGTCTGGTCCAGGAACAGGGAAGACTATGATATGGCCATCTATGTGGCGAACTGGCCTTCCGGCAGGATAGAAGCCTGGAAGACACTTCTGCGGGCGAGGGCCATAGAAAACCAGTGCTTCGTATGCGGGGTGAACAGGACCGGGACTGACATGACCGGCACATATCCGGGAGAATCCGCTCTGATAGGCCCGAACGGGAATACGATTGCAGACTGCGGAAGCAGGTCCGACGCCGCCGTGACAGCAGAAATCGACATGGGTGTCCTGGAGCGTTTCCGCCGCACATTCCCGATTCTGAAAGATGCCGACAAATTCAATATCGGATAATCCCGGTTCAATATTCGTTTAATAATCGTTCAGCCGGATTTGCAATTTCGTTTAATATGCGTTCAACCGTTCAGCCGGATTTGCAATCCGGCTGGGATATAATAATTCCGGCAGATTGCAAATCTGCCGGAACGTTTTTAATGCCGGAACGTT
>DVIP01000044.1 GCA_018711225.1 Candidatus Cryptobacteroides intestinipullorum
CAGGATAGGCTTTTTCCTTGTCAACCACTTTCGGCGTGCGAAGGCGGTATTTGCCCAATGGATATAGTCTTTTCGGTCTTCCCATATGCTTTTCCTCCCAATTCAATATTCCTGAGGAGAAGCAAAGGTAATGTATTTTAGACAAACAAACCCGGTTTTCGAGAAGAAAAACCGCAAATTAGACAAACAAACCACACCATCAAGCACCATAAAACACCAGCGCGACAAACAAATATAATTTGTTTGTCGCGCTGATATTTAATTGCTTTACTAGTCCGAAGGCTATTAATACTCATCCTCGTTGAAGAAGAAGTCCTCGTCTTGTAAGTAGTCAGAAGGCCGTTTTCAGTAAAATTAGGTAACCTATAAGGTAACTACCACCCAAGTCTTATAAGACGAAATGCGACAAAACATCATCATGATGCACTCTATAAGCTCCCACCCAAGTTTTCCTTTGAGTTTCCAAGTCCAAATATACCAAATTTCCTTGGAATTATTGTACATTTCATCTTATCTGGTAGAGAAGGCGGCGTAAAACAAATGAATGGCGACATATTTCGATGATATTATATTGACGAACCCGCTAATCATCGCCAAGCAGACAGAATTCCTGCCGGGATTACATATAAGTCTTCTCATTTCGATATTCATATGCACATTTTGTGTACCGGATAAGAAAAAGTCGGTCTAATCCGATAACCTGAAGACAATCTGTCCCACACTCTCCAGCCGGTCCGGACGAATCGGAAACCAGTATGACTCCTTGTCAAGATACACGCAACGCCCGTCGTGATCCGGTCTTCCGAAAGCGAGCACCTCATAAGGGCCGAACACCACACCTGCATCATTCGTAAACATGACCATTTCACCGACTGACAAATCCCTGTCAGCAGCGATGACATCTGAAAGATGCGAAAAGCACTCATCCTCCTGCTTGTCATACACAGCCCTCCAGCATCTGAAGTTCCTCTTATAACTGTTCCCCATCATATCTTTTATACAATTTGTCCCTGAAACACAAAAAGCATCAAAATGAATCATCATACCGGCAGCGGGTTCACCTTCATGCTCTCCAGGTTCAGGAAAGCCCCGTGATGCTCTATCATGCCGTGACGGAACATCTTCCAGATGATGTCGCATCCGAGCTGCGCCAGTGTGGAGTTGATGAACAGGTCCTGCTTCTCCAGTGCCTCCGCCAGCGAACAGCTCGGGCCGGAGTCCGTCTCCTTGACCCTCGTGTATTTCACAAGGCGGGTGATGACCTTCAGGGAAGGGACTGTATCATACAGTTTGGAGACAGGCTGCCTGATCTCTTTAGGGATTGTACCCATGACCACCTGCCCTGATGTCTGTGTGTTGCCGAAATCCATCCAGTAGAGAGGGGTGCCATAGCTCCGGTATCCAGGTTCTGGCCTGGCCTTCAGCAGATTCCACATGTCAAGCCGTGACCTGATGTTGTCAGTGCAGGTTATGGTGATATTGGCCATACCATTATGTCCAAAGGCTTTCGGGGCACTCTGGAACATCTCCGGCTCTGCACTCCAGTCGTTGCCGAAGAAGTTGTTGATCCTGGTGACAAGACACTGCGCCTTGTTCTGCCCCAAATCCATCGGCCCGAAAAGCTGCCGCCCGATATTCGACTCCGTGACGATGTCGGGATCATAGACGGTCACGAACAGGCCCGGATGCCCGAGCCCCCGCAGCGAGACATCTATACGGGACAGGCAGGTCAGTACCTGCGAGCCTGTTCCCCCTGCCCCGATGAGATTCACCGTCACGGGATGCTGCGGATTCAGAAGATAACTGTCCACATAATGCACTCTTTTCATTTCAGTATGTCTTTAAGTTTCAACTTGTCCAAAGGTTTCAGTTCGTCAAGGTCAAAAGGCCTGTCCTTTGACGCCTTTGTCACCAGCACGAGGTTCGATTTCGTCGGGTTGCCAAGGCTTCCCAGGTGGGAGAACTCGGTCATCCAGAACCTCTTTTCCCAATATTCGAGCAGTCCCGCATAGGTGATGTCCTCCGGCTTCCTTATCCCGGCGGAGCCGAGGCAGACGCTCTCACCGGTCACATTGAAGAAGGGTGCGGCATACAGTTCCGTGTCATAATCCGGCTTGTCCCCTTTATAGGCATATACATTGAGGGTGTCCATCCCGGCCTCGTAGACGATGCCGGGGACATTGTATTCCCCATTCTCTATTCCGAGATCCCGTACAAAGAACATCACCCTTTTCCCCGGAGGGCTGTACCAGACATATTTTTCGTTGCCGATAGTGGGATTGCAGAACAGCAGCCTGGGCGGTATTATGCCGTGCGGGATGCCCGCAGTATATGACTCGGAGTAATTCCTTACCAGTGCGTTCATGAACTCCACCGTAACAGGACGGCCCTCACGCATGATGCCGTCGGACCCGATGGCCCTCACCTCAAGAAAATAGCTACGGCTGCTTTCGTCATGCGGATCTCCCTCCGTTGAATACGCTATCAGCGCAGCGCGCGGAATCAACATATCGGTGATTTCTCTTGTCAGTTGGTTCATATATTATGATGTTATACATTCGATAAAACGGTCCGCCCACAAGGAGAATCTCGTCGGATAGTCGTCATCCATCGAGAAAAGCCTGTCAGTGTCCGGAGACAGATCCAGAATTTCCACCGGGAGGATTGCATATGTCTCCGGATAATAGGAATTGTAATGGTCCATAAGGTATTCCGTCATGAAATCCTGGACATCATATACGACCATGACCTGCGACTCGAGGCCTATTGGATTGAACTCCGGATTCTCCCTGTAATATGGATCATAAGCATAGTCAAGAAGCGGCTTCTTCGGATACAGGAACTGCATCCCTTCTCCCATCAGGCCTACAAGCTCTTTCTCGTAGCCGTTCTGCGGCATATACCTGTCAAGTGCCCGTGCCAGATTCCCGTAATATCTTTTACTGCCGACACGTCTCAGCAGCCTGCCGATTTTTCCTTTCTTGTAGGAGCGGCACAGCCTGGCCCGTTCTTCCGCTTCTTTTGAAGGCTCTTCATCCGGATCGAAAAGGCATTCCATCACATAGTCAAATGCCTCGCAGTCCAGTACCGTATTCATGCCGTTCCCCAGCATCAGGTCGTGCATGAAGGTGGCGGATATGCGGCTCAGTCTCGGATTCAGGCCTTCGATGAACTTGACAGGGAAATAATACATGGTGGGTTCGTCCCATCTGTGGCATTTCCAGAGCCTGAACTTCAGCCTTCCCTCATTCTGTTCAAGGTTCACACCGATATCATTCCCCACAAGTGCGGCCATAGCCATATACAGTTTCGCAATGTCCGCCCCCACATTCCCGCAAGGGGAAAACGGCAATCCACCCCTGCCTGACAGATTCGCATAGCGAAGGTAGGAATCCCGAAGGAACTCATAGTTTTCCTGTGAAATAAGTTCATACTCCTCCCCTTGCCGACACTCCTTGACCACCGACCGGGGAGGCATCTTTGCAAGAGACGCGGTCAGAAAAGGATAACGGCACCGCCTGGTGCCGCCATCCTCTTTCTCCTGTCCGTGCCGTAACTGAATTCCCGCCTTGTCTGGGCTATAATGGCCATCGCAAGATTTTCCGACTGGTGTTTGTTCAACGGTATACATGATCTCTCCTCTTTTTTGCTGTCCTTGTCCATAGTCCCTATCCCTTTGTCCCGATAACTGTCCTGAATTCATATTGCACGGCATCGTCCTTGAAGACCGGGCCGTGGACTGTCGAAGTCGTGAGTTCCGGATACAGGTTGGAATAATAGCTCATCACCTCATCCGGTGTGAAGTCCGGGTTCGGGTCCGGCAACTGGATCCCGGTCCCGTTCCTGCGCATGGAGAAGACACGCTCCATGCCTTTTACTGAAAGTGCCATATCGTATATGTTTTAATGTTATATATCCCGCTCAATAGGACTGCATCTGGAATCTGTTGTCAAGTTCTTCCGGGAGATCATCGCCTTCCGGCAAATCGTCGTCATCCGCATCTTCCGGACAGGCCCCGGCTGGCTGCTCCCGGATGCCGGCTCCTTCGCCTGCCCCGAAAAGGGATCCTATGCCCATGGCCTCCTTCGCTGCACTGATGCGTTTCTCCATCTTCTGGCGGTCCCTCTCCGGAGCAATCTCCATTGCCTGCTCAAGCAACGGAAGAGCCTCCGAATACCGGCCTGCGGCAGTGCTCTCGTCAGCCTTCGCAAGCAATGCATCATACTTCTCCTTCCTTGCCTTCTCCTCCGAGGCGGCCTTGTCCTTCTGCTCCTTGGCCATACGGCTTGCGGCAGCCGCCTGCTGCCCGGCCCTCTCGAACTCCTCTATACGGGAGAGCAGGCCGCACACGGATTCCACTGGCTTGGTCACGATTGACAGGAATCCCTCGTCCAGCTCTTCAGGCGAGCCGCTTACAACCAGCGGGACAATCTGGTCCTTCGCGGAGTCCTTGACTCCCGAAGACTTCGGAAGCACCGAGACGGTCATCTTGCAGCCGTCCTTCCTTATGGCCAGGGACAGGTCCGTCCCCGGCGCCATTACCTTATCAAGTTCCTTGAACATGGTTTATGTATCTTTATGATGTTGTTATATTAGAAAAAAGCAAGGTGTATGAACCCGTCGGAAGTGTCCGACCCGTCGGCGATCAGCGACATCGCATATATGACATCCTTGAGAGACTCTGCCCCGAGCCCGTCCAGGGCCTTGCGCACATCCTCTGAAAAATCACCGTCCTGAAGCCGCCTGAGCCCCCTGGCCCATTCGTCGGCCGGGCATTCGAACTCCTCGTCAAAGGCTTCCCCGGAATAGCCGACCTCCAGGGCGTCAAGAAGCCTGTGGAACTCGTATGTCCTGTATTTGAACCTTTCCGTCGATGCGAACTCCACCTTGTGCAGTGTCGCAAACTGAAGTCTGCCGCTCATGATCCTGCCTCCAGTCATGAACGGATGGAATCCAGTACATCCTGCATTTCAGTCACCTGCAGGGTGTCGGCCAGTATTTCACAGACAAGCACCTCCGCCCCGTCCGACCTAGTGTATTTGGAATAATGCAGCCTTCCTGTAATATGCACGGCGGAGCCTCTGGATATCTTTCCAAGATCCGCCATCCCCGGCTTCTGCCAGGCGACCACATTATGCCATGTGGTCTCCATGACCTGCTTCCCGGCGCTGTCGCCGTACACGATTGTAGTAGCTACAGACATGCGGGCTACCGTTTGCCCTCCCGCCTGCGTCAGCCGGCAGGCGCCCACCGTGCCTGCCAGTTCAACCCTGTTGATGCACTCCATAGAAAATTGATTTTAAGTAGTTAAAGACATCTTCCGTCCCCTTCCTCCTGTGAAACCAAGTACGGCAGGTCCTGGAAGTGGACTTGTATTACGGAACAGGGAAGAACGCAGAAAAGGGCGACAAATGCACCCCCTGCGGGTTGCAGTGTCGCCCATGCGTATCTTTGTGCAGTAAATACATAGTCCACTGGCGGAAAATGCCAGCAACCCCTGAATGACATCATTCAGGCCAGAATAACCAGAGAAATTAAATGTTCAAAATGAACTGTCGTAGACAGGTCGCGAAACGGTATGGAGTTATGGTCCGGCCCGGACACTTGCCCCATGATACTTGATCAGAAGATTTATTCTATTCGGCTTTTTCCTTTGCCCTGAAATAAATGTCTACCGTCCAGTCCATGGCTTCCGCGATAAGGTATATGTACCTGAAAGAGATATCGTCCTTCATCAGCCAGTTCTGAACACTGGACCTTGAAAGCCCCAGCTTGTCCGCCAAGGCAGTGTATGTGGTATTGGTCTTCCACAGCGCCAGACGCAGGAAAGCCAGCCGGCTGTCCATGAAGCCCTGGATCGTCTTATTGAACAAGGCCTTGTCTATGGCCATATTCGTGCGCTCTTGCGAAACTTCCGGAACTTCATACGAGATCAGGAAATCGCATCCGATCGCCTCCGAGAATTTGATGACATAGCTCAGCTTCGTGTCATCTACCACAAGCCACCTGGTAACGGCCTGACGCTGCAGACCGACCGCCCTGGCTATGTCTCCGGTGGAGTAACCGCATTTCTCCATGAACTCCGACAAGAAGTTCAGGTTCTTCACATGCCAGTTCCCGTTTATAAACTTTCCACCCGTTTCCGGTAAAACCTTTTTCTCCATAAGAACACATAAAAAATAACAGGACTCTTGGTAATATGTATAGAAATCCTTTACTTTGTATCAAAATCATAATCTTTTGTATCAAAATTATAATCTTGATAAGCATTATTATAATAATTACAGCCAAAGGTAACAAAAACGATGCAAAAATTAGTGTTTTTAGACGAAAGAATATGATTATTAGACAGAATTGCAAATAAATTGTCGTACTCGGCAGAAAGCGGATAGCACATGGAACAAAACGGAAGGAATAGGGTCTTCCAATCAGAGGACAGGTCGACAGTTATTGATGTCCTCGCATATTTCGGGAAGGACTCGCACCTCACCAGGGGAAGATTTGTCAGGTCTCCATTCAGGGACGAGAGGACACCGTCCTTCCACATCACGCCCAACGGACGCGGGTGGAAGGACTTCGGAGACGGAAGCGGGGGCGGTGTAATCGACCTTGTCATGAGGCTTGCAGGGTGCGACAGGCTCCGCGCCATACGGATACTGTCGGAAATGGAAGGCACGGACTGGACTCCCGCTCCGGCGGCACCCTGCCGTAATTTCCAAAGGAAGCAGGGTGGCAGCCGACCGTCCACCATCGTTTCGGCCGGCCCGTTCACATCGGGAGTCCTTCTGGAATACTCACGCTCAAGGGGGATTTCACAAGCCGTCCTTGAGAAATACTGCACCGAAGTGATTGCCGAGTTTGCCGGAGGCAAAGGAAAAAGGGCAAGGTTCATCGGCTTCCGGAACAATGACGGAGGATTCGTGCTGCGCAGCGCACTGCCGGGAAGCACGGGAAAGAGGTGCACGAGCTCCGCACCGACATTCCTGGACTGTGACGGGAACGTCTCGACGCTCCGGTCCTGCAGCAGGGTCGCTGTATTCGAAGGGATGTTCGATTTCCTTTCCTTCAAGGAGATACTGTCGTCATGCACGCTGAAGGCCGGCACCTGCGATTCATGCATCCTGAACAGCGTGGTCAATATCCCGAAGGCCCTGGACTACATAATGCAGCAC
>DVIP01000045.1 GCA_018711225.1 Candidatus Cryptobacteroides intestinipullorum
CACCTTCTCTTCACGCGTGGGGCAGGGCCTGCCGATGTGGCTTCCGAAAGGAGCCGCCCTTCGCGAAAGGCTGGAGAACTTTCTCAAGAAAATACAGAAGTCGTACGGATATCTTCCTGTAATTACCCCTCATATCGGGAACAAGGACCTGTACGTGACATCCGGACACTATGCAAAATACGGAAAGGACTCTTTCCAGCCAATACATACTCCGCAGGAGGGCGAGGAATTTCTGCTCAAGCCGATGAACTGCCCTCACCACTGCGAAATCTACAGATGGAAGCCGCGCTCCTACAAGGACCTTCCTCTCAGATTCGCGGAATTCGGTACGGTATACCGCTACGAGCAGAGCGGGGAGCTTCACGGACTTACCAGAGTCCGCGGGTTCACACAGGACGACGCCCATCTTTTCTGCCGTCCTGACCAGCTGAAAGAGGAGTTCTGCAAGGTGATTGACATTATATTGTATGTGTTCAAGACCCTTAACTTCAACGAGTACATAGCGCAGGTGTCACTCAGGGACCCGAACAACAGGGAAAAGTACATCGGGACTGACGAGAACTGGGCCAAGGCCGAGCAGGCTATCATAGACGCTGCCGCCGAGAAGGGACTCAAGACGATAGTCGTGCCGGGCGAGGCTGCATTCTACGGCCCTAAGCTCGATTTCATGGTGAAGGACGCCATCGGAAGGAAGTGGCAGCTCGGCACCATCCAGGTGGACTACAATCTGCCCGAGAGGTTCGATCTGGAATATACCGGAAGCGACGGGAAGAAGCACAGGCCAGTCATGATCCACAGGGCGCCGTTCGGTTCGCTGGAGCGTTTCGTCGCCGTCCTTCTGGAACATACCGGCGGAAAACTTCCTCTCTGGCTTGCCCCTGACCAGGTAAATATCCTGCCTGTAAGCGAAAAATTTGCAGATTATGCAAAAAAAGTTTGCGATTTGCTGAATAATTCCGATATTCGCGCCTCAATCGACGACAGGAACGAAACCATAGGAAAGAGGATAAGGGATAACGAGTTGCAGAGAATACCGTTCCTGGTCGTAGTAGGAGAGAAGGAGATGGAAGACGGAACCGTTTCCGTCAGGAGACAGGGCGGAAAGGATGAAGGTACGATGAAAGTCGCCGACTTCATTTCACTCGTAACCAAAGAGGTCGACGAAATGTTGTCGTAGGCCTTGTACAATATTAATATTAACTAAAATTTAGGAGGATTAACCTATCGCAGCACCATTTAAACCCGCTGCACCGAAATTTTCGGGACCCAAGCCGAAAACCGGCGGTCCTCAGGGTGCAGGGCGTCCGTTCAACGGGCAGAGACCCAGGAAGGACGAAAACGGATTGAGAATAAACGGAGAAATTACGGCTCCGAAAGTGCGCCTTGTCGGTGACAATGTGCCGGAACAGGGCATTTGTTCTATATCTGAAGCCTTGAAACTGGCGGAAGAGCTTGGACTTGACCTCGTGGAAATTACAGCAAAGGTGGATCCTCCTGTGTGCAAGATTATTGATTATCAGAAGTATCTCTACCAGCAGAAGAAAAAGGCCAAGGAAATGAAGGCCAATTCTTCGAAGGTCGTGATAAAGGAAATCAGGTTCGGTCCCAATACTGACGAGCATGACTTCCAGTTCAAGCTGAAACACGCCATCGGCTTCCTGCAGGAAGGCTCCAAGGTGAAGGCTTCGGTCTTTTTCAAGGGCAGGGCCATCCTTTATGTGGACCAGGGAGAAAAACTGCTTCTCAGGTTCGCCCTCGAACTTGAAGAATACGGCAGGGCAGAGCAGATGCCGAAGCTGGAAGGGAAGAGGATGATGATGATGATCGCACCGGTAAAGAAAAAGTGATCCGGACAGTCCGGTATCATATATTATTAACAGTAAAAAGTTTAACTATGCCAAAGACAAAAACCAACTCCGGTACAAAAAAGCGTTTCAAGCTTACCGGAACGGGAAAGATCAAGAGAAAGCATGCTTACAAAAGCCACATTCTCACCAAAAAGACCAAGAAGCAGAAGAGGAATCTGACACATTTCGGCCTTGTCAGCAAGGTTGACGAGCCGAGAGTAAAGGCTTTGTTGGGAATCTAATTATCATTAATGTCTAACTTGGAATGCAGTAGAAAAGCTCCTTTGAAGGACACTGCCTCCATAAAACAGTTAAATTTATGCCAAGATCGGTAAATTCAGTTGCCTCAAGGGCACGCCGCAAGAAAATCCTTAAAAGGACCCGCGGTTATTTCCTTTCCAGAAAGAATGTTTGGACGGTAGCCAAGAACACCTACGAAAAAGGTCTTACCTATGCCTACCGTGACCGCAAGAACAAGAAGCGCAGTTTCCGTGCACTGTGGATCCAGAGAATCAACGCCGCTGCCCGTCAGTACGGCATGACCTATTCACAGTTCATGGGCAAGATCGGAAAACAGAACATCGGTCTGAACCGCAAAGTGCTTGCAGACCTTGCTATGAATAATCCTCAGGCATTTGAGGCTATTATAAACTCTGTAAAATAGTTCTTTGAATGGGCTGGAAGGAATTTTACCATAACAAATGGACAAGGTTCGGATTCTGGGCCTTGCTGTATTTGCTGTGGGTTATCTGGCTCGGAAACTATTGGTGGCTTTTCGGCCTTGCCGTCATCTTCGACATCCATATTACCCGTAAGGTGAAATGGGCGTTCTGGAAGAAGACTTACAAGGAAGGCGAGAAGAGAAGCGCCGCGAATGAATGGCTCGATGCCATCATATTCGCCGTGATTGTGGTGACATTCATCAATATTTTCTTTTTCCAGGCATTCAAGATTCCTTCTTCATCGATGGAGAGTTCCCTTATGACGGGGGACCATCTCTTCGTGAGCAAACTGACATACGGACCGAGGGTTCCGCAGACACCGCTGACTATCCCTTTCACTCACAATGTGTTTTTCGGCAGGGAATCATATTCCACGCTGATCCAGAGTGACTACAGGAGGCTGAAAGGCTTCAGGGAGGTGCGCCGCGGTGATTATGTGGTCTTCGGCTTTCCCAACGGAGATACGGTGCTGACCAAATTCCCTGCGGAAGACTATTATGCGATGTGCCGTGCCATAGGACGGGAGAACGTGATTTCGTATTACGGTCCCGTGAAGGCGCGTCCGATGGACAAGAAGGACCATTATGTGAAAAGGTGCGTAGCCGTACACGGCGATACCCTTGAAATAAGGAACGGTCTTGTCTATGTAAATTCGGAGCCCCTTGAAGTATGGTCCGGAGTACAGAATTCGTATACGGTAGTCACGGACGGACAGCGTATCAATCCGGTCAACCTGGAAGCGCTCGGCCTCAATACCGCCGAACTCAGGTTCGATCCGCAGCTCCCGGGATATCCGTATATGCCGCTTACAGCCGAGAGGCTTGAAAAGGTCCGTGCATATCCGAATGTGGTGTCAGTAGAGCCTAACATCGACGTATACCCGCCGGATGATCCGGATTCCTATCTGACTATCTTCCCGTTCACCAGGGACTACAAGTGGACCAGGGACAATTTCGGTCCTCTCTGGATTCCTGAGAAGGGGACTACGGTCAGGCTGGATTCGCTTTCGCTTCCTCTGTACGAGAGAATCATCACCGCATACGAGGGAAATGAACTCGAAACGGACAGCGAAGGCAGGATTTTCATCAACGGCGAGGAAGTCCGGGACTATACATTCAAGCAGGACTATTTCTTCATGATGGGAGACAACAGGCACAATTCCCTCGATTCGAGATACTGGGGCTTTGTCCCTGAAGATCATATTGTAGGGAAACCGGTGGTAATCTGGCTCTCGACTGACAGGAATAAGTCTTTCCCGAAGAACATAAGATGGAGCCGCTTTTTAAAATTCGTCTGAAATGTTGTAATTTAGAAATATTTTAGCGATATTTGCAGCCCCTTTTAAGTGAAAAAATCAAAAAGTTATATACAATGGCAAAGGTTTGTCAAGTTACAGGTAGAAAGAGAATGGTAGGAAACAATGTTTCCCATTCCAAGAAACGCACCAAGCGTATTTTTGCTATCAATCTGAAGACCAAGAGATTCTGGTCTGAAGAAGAGCAGCGTTTCATCACCCTGAAGGTTTCCTGCAAGGGTATGAAGAATATTGTGAAGAATGGTCTGGATGCTACAGTCAAGGCTGCACAGCAGAAGGGATATGTAAACATTGTTTAATTCCGTGAGTTATGGCAAAGAAAGCAAAAGGTAACAGGGTTCAGGTAATATTGGAATGCACTGAACAGAGGGAAAGCGGTGTACCTGGAATGTCAAGATACATCACGACCAAGAACAAGAAGAACACTACTCAGCGTCTGGAGCGTATGAAATACAATCCATACCTCAGGAAAGTGACCCTTCACCGTGAGATTAAATAACAGGAGGATTGATTTATGGCAAAGAAAGCAGTCGCAACCTTCAGTGCCAAATCCGGCGCTAAGACTATGGTAAAGTGCATCCGCATGGACAAGTCACCAAAGACAGGTGCCTATATGTTCAAGGAAGAGCTTGTGGAAGCTGATAAGGTAAAGGATTTCTTCGCCAAGAAATAATCCTTGTCTGATTCTGACAGAATATTCGGGACGGCTAATGACCTTAGCCGTCCTTTTTTATGTCCGCAGCCGGCTTTTTTCCGTGTTCGTGGCGGATTCGGGACAAAGGCTGTGCGGATTTCGTACCGGCAGATTGCCAATCTGCCGGAAATTTTTTATTTCGCATTTCAGGGATTTTCAGTATCTTTGAAAGTTTATTACGGTAATCGTATTGCTATGGGAATATTTGACAAAGGGGTCCAGAAGACCAAAAGAAGTTTCTTCGAACGTATTTCCAGGGCCGTGGTAGGAAAGTCAAGGGTGGATGACGATACCCTCGATTCCATAGAAGAGGCCCTGATTGCTACGGATATGGGTGTCGATACTACGCTGAAGATTATCGACAACCTGGAGGAACGTGTGCAGAAGGACAAATACATGTCCTTCGACGAACTTGTGGACCTGTTGCATGACGAAATCTCCCGTCTTCTCGACGTATCGGAAGATTCTTCAGCCGTACAGGAGGCCGAACCGTTTGATTTCTCGAAAAAGCCGTATGTCATCATGGTCGTCGGCGTGAACGGCGTGGGCAAGACCACCACTATCGGAAAACTTGCCTCGATGCTTAAGGCACGGGGCAAAAAGGTCGTGCTTGGGGCTGCGGACACATTCCGTGCTGCGGCTGTGGACCAGCTTACAATCTGGGCCGAGCGTGCCGGCGTGGATATAGTCAAGCAGAAGATGGGTTCTGACCCGGCTTCGGTAGCCTACGATACGGTGAAGTCGGCTGTGGCGAAGGATGCTGATGTGGTGCTTATAGACACGGCAGGCCGTCTTCACAACAGGGTGGACCTGATGAACGAACTGACCAAAATCCGCAATGTCATGCGGAAGGTCATACCTGACGCCCCGCATGATGTCCTGCTCGTACTGGACGGGTCTACCGGGCAGAACGCGTTCCAGCAGGCGAAGGAATTTTCCAGGGCCACGGAGGTGACATCCCTGGCAGTCACGAAACTGGACGGCACGGCAAAGGGCGGTGTGGTAATAGGCATCGTCGACCAGTTCAGGATTCCGGTGAAATTTGTCGGGATAGGCGAAGGTATTGACGACCTGAAGTTTTTCGACAAGAAGGAATTTGTGAACTCGTTGTTTTCCAAGGAAGATTTGAAATAGATAAAACGTTTGTATATGAAGGTATCTTATAATTGGCTCAAGGATTATCTCAAATGTGACCTTAATCCGGAGGAAATAGCTGCGGCCCTGACTTCCATCGGTCTCGAAGTCGATGCCGTGGAGGAAGTGGAGCAGATCCCCGGCGGCCTTGCCGGAGTGATAGTGGCTGAAGTGGTGGAATGCCATGACCATCCGGATTCTGACCATTTGCATGTGACAAGGCTGAATACGGGTACGGGAGAACTTCTCCAGGTCGTCTGCGGGGCACCGAACGTGGCGGCAGGTCAGAAAGTGCTTCTGGCTACCATCGGCACTGTCCTGGGAGAGAACTTCAAGATAAAGAAATCAAAGATAAGGGGTGTGGAGTCGTTCGGCATGATATGCGCGGAGGACGAACTCGGAATCGGCAATTCGCATGACGGCATCATGGTTCTTGACCCGTCTGCCGTACCGGGCACACCGGCGAAAGAGTATCTCAGGCTCGAAAGCGACTCAGTAATAGAAATCGGACTTACGGCGAACAGGGTGGATGCCGCTTCCCACATCGGAGTGGCCCGCGACCTGTATGCCTATCTGAAACTCAACAATATACCGTGCTCTCTCGAAATACCTGACGTATCTGCATTCCGTGAGGGTGATGAGGGTCTCTGCTCTTCGCAGGACGTGATTGACGGGGCCTTTCCTGTCGACGTACAGGCACCTGACGGGGCACCGAGATATACCGGCACCACCATCGCCGGAGTGAAAGTGGGTCCGTCACCGGAGTGGCTTCAGAAAAAGCTGCTGTCCATAGGGCTGAGACCGATAAACAATGTGGTGGATATCACGAATTTCATCCTGATGGAAGTCGGTCAGCCGCTCCATGCGTTTGACGCCGCCAAAATCAAGGGCCGCAAAGTCATAGTACGCAGGGCTGTGGAAGGGGAGAAGTTCGTTACTCTCGACGGAGTGGAAAGGACCTTGTCCGCAAATGACCTTATGATAGCGGACGTGGAGAAACCGATGTGCCTGGCAGGAGTGTTCGGCGGGGAGGATTCCGGTGTCACGGAAGCCACGACTGACGTATTCCTTGAGAGTGCGTATTTCAACCCTGTTTCCATAAGGAAAAGCGCCAAGAGACATGGCCTGAGTACGGACGCTTCCTTCAGGTACGAGCGCGGGGCCGACCCTCTCATTGCGGAATATGCCGCCAGGCGCGCAGCTCTCCTTATCTGCGAACTGGCCGGAGGACATGTTGTAGGGAAGATGCAGGAATTTTATCCGGAAAAGATAGAAAGGAAGGTGATAGACCTGGATTATGACAGGATAGAGTCATTTGTCGGGAAGAAGATAGGGCATGATGTGATAGAGAGAATACTGTCCTGCCTGAACTACGAATTTATTTCCAGGGAATATGACGCTCAGGGCGGTGTGAAAGGCGCTGTCGTCGCCGCCCCTTCCTATATGATAGACGTTTACAGGGAATGTGATGTAGTGGAGGAAATCCTGCGCATCTACGGGTACAACAACATTGAACTTCCGGACGGAGTGCGTATGTCCGTGAATACCACAGAAAAGCCGGAACCGGAACTCGTGAGGAACGCCGTTTCGGATTTTCTGGCAGCCAACGGTTTCAATGAAATCATGAACAATTCCCTCACGAAGTCCGAATACTATTCCGGCCTGAAGACATTCCCGGAGGAAAAATGTGTCAGGATACTCAATCCGCTGAGTTCGGACCTCAATGTGATGAGGCAGACCCTCCTTCTCGGGGGACTGGAAGTCGTCGCCTACAACATAAACCGTCAGGAAAACAATCTCAGGCTTTTCGAATACGGGTCCGTGTATTCTTTCAGACCGGGATGTGACAGCGCATCTCTCGGTTCGTACGACGAATCCACCGCATTCATGATGCTTCTGTCCGGACCGGGGGAGAAGACATGGAGGACAGGGCAGCAGAAGAGTGACTATTTTGAGCTTAAAGGCTATCTCGAACTGCTGTTCAGACGTTTCGGAGGCAATATATACAATATGGAATATGAGCCTGCTCCCGCAGACATCTTCTCGGAAGGTAATGTCTACAGGCTGCAGGGCAGCACCCGCCCTCTCGCCGTCATGGGGACAGTGGCGCCTGCAAGACTGAAGCAGTTCGGCATAAGGCAGCCTGTCTATGCAGTGGAAATCAGCTGGCCGGAACTTTATGCTCTGGTAAAGAGGGACAGGATCAGATACACCGAAATGCCTAAGTATCCTGAGGTGAGAAGGGATCTTGCGCTTCTGCTGGACAAGTCCGTATCATATTCGGACCTTTACAAGTGTGCATTCAGGACAGGGAAGAAGCTGCTCAAGAGCGTTACGCTTTTCGACGTGTACAGCGGGGACAAGATACCTGAGGACAAGAAACAGTATGCCCTGAACTTCGTCCTTCAGGATGTGGAGAAAACATTGACTGACAAGGATGTGGAGAATATAATGACACGCCTTGTGAATGCGTTCTCGAAGGAATTCGGTGCAACATTAAGATAGTGCCTCCATGTCCGGGTCCCGCGCTTTCCTGCCATTGGTCCTTTTCTTCCTGGCGATGACCTTCTCCTGCAGTGACGGAGGGAAGGTGATACCCAGGAAGAAGATGGTAAGTATCTATGCCGACATGTTCGTGGCCGACCAGTGGCTGAACCAGAACTATAAGGCAGAGAGAGTGGCCGACACCTCTTTCGTGTATGAGGCCATATTCGAGAAATACGGCTATGATTCCGATGATTACAGGGCCAGTGTGGATTATTATATCCAGGATCCCGACCGTTTCGCGAGAATTTTGAGACAGACTGTCCTGGAACTCGAGGACAGGATGGATGAGCAGAGGGCCGAACTGAGAAAACTGCGGGCATCATCAGGTGGCGGCAGGGAGGTGACATATACATTCGATTTCGACCGAATCTGGATTTTCGAGAACGGTTATCCGAGAGTTACTGTACGTGACAGCCTGGAATATTTCAGGTCAAGAAACGAATATTTCATCCTGGATCCCAAGCCTCTGGCAGAACCTCAGGATTATGGCATGGAAGTATATTTCCCGCAGGATACGCTTACGGTGACAGACACATCGCAGAAGGATGCTCCTGCCGAAGCAGGGGACTCAGTCATTGTCGCGGATACATTGCGGTGACCGCAGGATGGTTTTAGAAGAATTGTCAGATGAAAAGGATTGCTGCAGAATATGTTTTTACGGGGACAGGCGGAGATCCTGTCAGAAATGCCTGTGTCGAGTACGGGGAAGACGGTACGGTGACCTCTTTCGGAGTGTCTCCCGATGTGGACGCAGAACCTGATTTCCGGCGCGGCATTCTGGTCCCCGGATTCGTAAATTCGCATTGCCATCTGGAGCTTTCCCATCTCAGGGGGAAGTTTGCCAAAGGCACCGGAATGTCCGGATTCATAAACCAGATAAACGAACTCCGCGATTCTACCGATGCGGAGGGAAGGAAGGCTGCAGCAGCCGGATGGATGGATATTCTCTGGAAACAGGGCGTTTCGGCCATGGCTGACATAAGCAACTGTGACGAAACCTTCCGCCTCAAGTCAGAAAGCCCCGTTTATACCAGGACATTCCTGGAAGTCTTCGGAACAGAACAGGAAGATTGCGCTGCCGTTATCGACGGGGTGAGACGGCTTGCGGATGAGGCGCGGAAATACGGAATAGATGCCGCCCCCACTCCGCATGCCTGCTATACCATGAGCCCCGAACTGGTGACAGCCTCGGCTGCCGAGGGCCTGGCATCGGGTTTCCTTTCCTATCATTCCGAGGAAAGCCGGGAGGAAGAGGACATGATGATTTCAGGTACGGGCGCACTGGCGGACAATTATCGCGGACGTCATCTGAGTACGCCTCCTGTTACCGGAAAACCGTCGCTCATGTATTTTACGGACAGGCTTCTGAAGGTCCACAGGCCGCCTTTCGAAGAGCATATATTGCTTGTCCACAATGTCTGTCTCACACAGGAGGCTCTGGACTATGCTTCCGGGTATCTGCATAACTTGTGGTGGGCTGTCTGCCCGCTGTCCAATATCTTTATACACAATGCCCTGCCGCCTGTTCCTCTGATGAGGAAGAACGGACTCAGGATTACCGTGGGTACGGATTCCCTCTCCAGCAACGATACCCTTGATATGGTGAAGGAGATGTATTGCCTGCAGGAGGCTTTTCCGGAGGTGCCGCTCGGCGAAATCGTGCAGTGGGCCACTTCGAACGGGGCCGGATTCCTGGCGAAATCCGATATTCTCGGAACCCTGGAGCCGGGTAAAAGGCCGGGAATAGTATGGATAAAGGATGTTTCCGCAGACGGCAGGCTTACTGCCGGAAGTTCTTCTGAAAGAATAATCTGACTGTTATGCTTAGATTCCATAATATAGTTTTCGGCCCGATACACAGCCGCAGGCTCGGTTCTTCTTTAGGCATCAATTTGTTGCCCGAGAACGGGAAATTGTGTAATTTTGACTGCATTTACTGCGAATGCGGGTGGAACAGGGACGGCACGGGTGACAGGGTCATGCCTTCGGCCGGCGATGTGGCCGCAGCGTTGGAATCGAAGCTGGAAGAGTGTGCCGCATCAGGAATCCATATAGATTCCATTACCTTTTCAGGACACGGAGAGCCGACTTTGAACCGTGACTTTCCTGAAATAATAGGGACGACCCTGGCCTTGAGAGACCGTTATTATCCCCAGGCGAAGGTATCTGTCCTATCCAATGCCACCACAGTGTGTGACGAGCGGGTTTTCGGAGCCTTGCGCCGTGTGGACAATCCGATAATGAAGATTGACGCATCTACGGCTGGCGGTGTGGCGACAGTGAACAGGCCTTCGGGACATTATGACCTGGAACGGGTAATATCCGGGCTGGAGAGGTTTCACGGTGACTTCGTGCTGCAGACGATGTTCCTGAAGTCCCCTTCGTTCGACTCTTCGGAAAGTGCCAACCTGACCGGATGGATGGATATTGTAAGAAGACTTGCCCCGAGGGAAATCATGGTATATACACTGGACCGTGAGACTCCCGAAAAGGACTTGGCGAAGTTCGGCGTGGAAGAGATGACGGCTCTTGTAAGACCCCTCCTTGACGAAGGGTTTGCGATACAGATAAGGGGATAGAAGATGAGGACTGTTGTGCAGCGGGTAAGCGGGGCTTCGGTTTCCGTCCCGGCAGAAAATTATGAGGTGTCCGCAGGAAAGGGCCTGCTTGTGCTGGCCGCCTTTGAAGACAGCGATACCGACTCCGATATTGAATGGATGTCCAGGAAAATCTGTTCGCTCAGGATATTCGATGACAGCGAAGGGGTCATGAACCTCTCCGTGAAGGATATTGGAGGTGACATACTGTGTGTGAGCCAGTTCACCCTTTATGCGTCTACCGCGAGAGGAAACAGGCCGTCTTACATAAAGGCCGCGAAGCCTGCAGTGTCTTCGCCGATGTATGACAGTTTCTGTTCGGCCCTGGAGGAACATTTGGGAAAGTCCGTCAGAAAGGGTATTTTTGGAGCGGATATGAAGGTGTCATTGCTTAATGACGGGCCGGTAACCATTATTATTGATTCTAAAATAAAGGAATAGATATGACAGATTTCTTGAAAAAGTACGGTTATTGTCCGGATAAGATCGCTATTGACCACGGACTCGAAATCATTGTGAAGAATGCCGACAATCTTCTGTCACCGGAAGTGCTCAAGTCATGTTTGTCCATGATAGACCTGACTTCCCTCAAGACGGACGATACTCCGGAATCCATTGAAAGGCTTGTCGGGAAGGTCAATTCGTTCAAGGAAAGTTTTCCTGCCTATCCGCTTCCTGCCTCTATCTGCGTATATCCCAATTTCGCGGGAATCGTGAAGGCCG
The DNA here is from genome assembly GCA_018711225.1 of Candidatus Cryptobacteroides intestinipullorum. Lineage (GTDB taxonomy): Bacteria > Bacteroidota > Bacteroidia > Bacteroidales > UBA932 > Cryptobacteroides > Cryptobacteroides intestinipullorum. The sequence goes on from DVIP01000045.1 coordinate 11,580, forward strand.
CCAGGACTTGTGATGACGTGCATGTCACCGTGGTGGCCGCCTGCTTCCCTTCATCGCAGAGTTTTCTCGAAGTGAAACTGAAGGAATGCGAACTCGCGGTTCTGGACGGTGCCGATGAAGTGGATATTGTCCTGTCGCTCGGGGCCTTCCTTTCCGGGGACTACGAGACTGCCGGAAACGAGATACGTGCCGTCAGGGAAGTCATTGACAGGGCTGCCGCCTCGCAGGGACGCAAAGTGACCCTGAAGGTGATACTGGAGACGGGGCTTATCCTCAAACATGAGCTTATAGCCGATGCCTCATTCCTGGCCATGGAGTCCGGAGCGGATTTCATAAAGACTTCCACAGGAAAGGTCACGGTGAACGCTACACCGGCTGCAGCATACGTCATGTGCCAGTGTATAGCCAAATATTACGAGAAGACCGGGCGCAGGGTAGGTTTCAAGCCGGCAGGAGGCATTTCCACCTCCCTTGATGCCGTATGTTATTACTCTATCGTGTCCACTCTGCTCGGCAAGGAATGGCTTGACAAGAGCCTGTTCCGCTTCGGTGTGAGCCGTCTGGCAAATACTGTCCTTTCCGATATCGAGCAGCGTACGGTGAACTATTATTAGAAGATATCCGGCAGGTCCCGCCTGGACGGGCGCCGGCGTGAAGGAGTTTTGCTTAAAAGGGGGAAGACTGTATTTGTCCGGTTTTTCCCTTTTTGTGTATTTGTATGGCGGAAATTTGATTTTGCAGCATCTTTAAAGGTTGCAACAGCCCTTCTATGAGAGTTGCCTGAGGTTATTATCAATATTTTTGCTACTTTTGTCTGAAATATTGAAATAAAGAAGCGTTTGCTTCATTCCCTGACTACGAATCTGGTAAATTCTGCAATAACGGGAATGACCAGGCCACTCTCACGCTAATCCTATGAATGTGTCGTAGTATGTGCGTGGGGCTGTTGCTTATTTTGTTATTGGGGCTTACCAGAGCCTGTAGTCTGAAATGAGCCAATAGTTCCACGCTTTCTTTATTACTATGACCGGGTGTGTGACGACTGGTGTGAATATCAGACGGAAATAGCGGCAGACTGTCCTTTTCGGAAACATGTCTGCCGCTGTTCGTATCTTGGCGCAAGTCCGCCGTAATCCTACATTCCGAATGTGTAGAGGTTTATTCCGTCGAAGACCGAGCTTGCGATTCCCAGGGCCAGGATTCCTGCCAGACACAGAAGCAGGCTGAGTCTGGTGCTGCTGTCGCTTCTGAATGTCGGGATAGGGGAGTCGTTCGGCGTGATGAACATGGCCTTAACCACCAGAAGATAGTAGTAAAGCGATATTATGGTGTTCAGGAGGGCTATAAGCACCAGCACGTGGAAACCTTCCTCAAAAGCCGCGGCGAAGATGAAGAATTTGGAGAAAAATCCTGCAAACGGCGGGATTCCTGCCAGGGAGAAGAGAGCCAGTGTCATGATGACAGCCAGTTTCGGATTGGTCCTGTAAAGGCCGTTGTAGTCGTCCATGCCCACTTTTCCGCCGGTGTTCTGTTCCACGGTGGAAATGACTCCGAACGCGGCGAGGTTAGCCACCATATAGACCAGAACGTAGAATATCAGCGATGTCATTCCGTAAGGCGTCCCGCTTATGACGGCCAGCATGATGTAGCCCGCCTGGGAGATTGACGAGAATGCCAGGAATCTTTTCAGGTTCTTCTGCCTGATGGCGAAGAGGTTGGCTACCGTGATACTGAGTACGATTACTATGTAGAGAAGGGTCTGCCAGTATTCGGCTACCGGTGCGAATACCTTTGTCAGGACGACCATGAGCGTGAAGGCTGCGGCAGCCTTGGAAATCACGGACAGGTAGGATGTCACTGCCGTAGGAGCGCCTTCGTACGTGTCTGCTGTCCACAGGTGGAAAGGAACGAGTGAAATCTTGAACCCGAGACCCGTGAAGAAGAATACGAGGGCCATGATCTGCAGGGCGCTTCCGTCTATCCCTGATATCATGTCATCGAAATACAGGGTGCCCGTAGTCCCGTACAGGAACGATATTCCGAACAGCATGAGTCCGCTTGCAAACAGTGCGCTCAATATGTACTTGGCTCCGGCCTCCGCCGAATTGTGCTTGTACTTGTCGAATGCCACGAGGCAGGCCATCGGGACTGAAGCCAGTTCCAGTCCTATGAAGAACATCATGAAATGCCCCGCGCTTATCATGAAGTCCATACCCAGCAGGGTGGAAAGGGTCAGCACGTAAAATTCCCCGCGCTTGAATTCCGTGTCTTCTTTCTTCAACCAGGAATCCGCCTGCAGGAATACCAGCAGCGTGCCTGCCGCGAGAATGCTTTTTACTATGCCGTACACCGGAGTGTAGACATACATACCTCCGAAAATGGAAGCCGTTTCCCGGTGATAAGGGACGACTGTCCCGGCTATGAAAAGCACCATGAGAGTGCACATCACGCCATGGAAGGCTTTCCTGCCGCGTTTGCCTGCCATAAGGTCGTACAGCAGGGCTGCCACTATCACCGCGACAAGCGCGATTTCAGTGTACATGTATGTGAATATAGCTGAGTAGTCCATATCAGTTCAGAATATGAGAAATTATAGGTAATACGCTTTCGCTTATCATGTCACTCATCCACAGCGGGGCGAGTCCGAGCCCTGCTATGGCTATTATGAGCACTACTACCGCCAGACGTTCGTCCCATGTGGCGTCAGTGAGTTTCAGATGTTCCGGATTCGTGCATGTCCCGTAAAGTATCTTTCCGATAAGCCTCAGGATATAGACTGCCGTGATGACGATGGACGTGCAGGCTATCACGGTCACGACGCGGTGGAACGTGTCGTTGTCGGCAAACGCACCGTTGAATATGGTCATTTCAGCCACGAATCCGCTCAGTCCCGGCAGTCCGAGGTTGGCCAGACCGGCTATGACATAGCATACGGACAGGAACGGCATTATTTTCATAAGTCCGCTGAGCTGTCTGATGTCCCTTGTGTGCGTCCTGCCGTAAATCATTCCTATCAGGGCGAAGAAGAGGGCTGTCATGAGTCCGTGGCTGAGCATCTGGAGCACGGCACCTGTCGCGGCTGTGGTGTTGAGCATCAGTATGGCGAAAAGCACCAGTCCGCAGTGTGATACCGAAGAGTAGGCGTTTATGTATTTCAGGTCAGTCTGCACGCAGGCCGAGAAAGCTCCGTAAACTACGGATATCGTAGTAAGTATGATGAATATCCAGCTGAGTTCCTGGGCAGCTTCAGGCAGCAGGTACATGGCTATGCGGAAGCATCCGTATCCTCCGAGTTTCATCAGCACTCCTGCATGCAGCATGGAGACGGCAGTCGGTGCGGATGCATGACCGTCAGGGCTCCATGTATGGAACGGAAACAAGGCTCCGAGGACTCCGAAACCGATGAAGATTATCGGGAACCAGACTTTCTGCATCTGAAGCGGGATGTTGTGGAGTGCGGCGATTTCCGTTATGTTCATGGTCGTGGCTCCGGAACCGAAATAGATTCCCAGAATGCCTATCAGTATCAGTGCGGAACCTCCCATGAGCATAAGGGTGAGCTTCATGGCCGAGTACTCTTTCTTTCCCGTCCCCCATACGCCGATAAGCAGGTACATCGGAATCAGGGCCACTTCATAGAACATGAACATGGTGAACAGGTCTATCGAAATGAAGAAACCGAACACTCCCACGCTGAGCAGGCAGAACCACATGAAAAATTCCTTCACGTCGGTTTCCATCTTCCAAGAAGCGAATGTGCCTGTGAACACTATTATCGAAGAAAGGAGCAGCATAGCCACTGAAATCCCGTCCACACCTACCGCATATTCTATATTCAGCGGCTTGTACCATACAAAGCTGTCCGTAAACAGCATCTCCGATGTCTGTCCGTCAGCCCGCATTCCGAGATACATGAACACAAGGGCGATGGAGAGGCCCAGAAGCAGGGATGCGCCGGTCACCATGACCGCGTGTATCTGCTTCGTGTTCCTGGAGGCCCACAGCCCGAGCATCATAAGCATCGGAACAGCTGGAAAAAGTGACAATATATTCATATCTTGATGTCAGTTTTTACTTTCGTTTCGTTAAAATCATATCCGTCTCAGATCAGCAGAAGCACGATGACCAGTCCCATGGCTCCGCCGAGGAACCAGATGCCGTATTTCTGGACATATCCGCTCTGCATCCCCTTGATTGCCCAGGATACTTTGTTGGAAATCCAGGCAAGCATGTTCATGAATCCGTCGACAACATGGCGGTCGAACCATGCGACAGGAGCGGATATGCAGGCGAAGATGATTCTGTGTGTGACGAACTGGTATATCTCGTCGATGTAGAATCTGTGGTATGCGGCCTTGTGGAGTCCGCTGAAGCGTGTCGCGAGACCGTTTGCGACGGTTCTGTCTTCACGCATGTACATCCATGTGGCGAGGGCGATGCCTGCAGCAGCCACGCAGAGACTTGTCCCGGCTATCTTCCAGTCGATGTGGATGTGGTATGCCTGTCCGTCGCTGCTTATGAACTCTCCGAACGGAATCCACCCTGCGACCAGCGTCACTGCAGCCAGGAACATGAGGGGTACGGTCATTGTCAGAGGCGCCTCGTGCGGCTTGTGTTCAGCATGAAGTTCTCTGTTCTCCCTGCCCCAGAATATGTTGTAGTAGAGTCTGAACATGTAGAAGGCTGTCAGTCCGGCAATGAATGTCATCACCCACCCCATGACAGGGCTGAAACCGAAGCATGCGGCCAGAATCTCGTCCTTCGAGAAGAATCCGCTGAGAGGCCAGATTCCCGCGATAGCCAGGCAGGCAATCAGGAATGTGACATGTGTCACCGGCATATACTTCCTCAATCCTCCCATTGCCGACATTTCGTTGGAGTGGACCGCGTGTATTATGCAGCCGGCGCCGAGGAAAAGCAGCGCCTTGAACATGGCATGGGTGAAGAGGTGGAACATGGATGCCATGTAGCCGAGTCCGCCTTCATGCGGATCTGCGGACGTGCATACACCGAGGGCCACTATCATGAAGCCGATCTGGGAGATGGTGCTGAATGCCAGCACCCTCTTGATATCGCTCTGCACGCAGGCTACTGTCGCGGCATAAAGGGCCGTGAATGCACCCACGTATGCAGTGATGTGGAGTACGTCGGGAGCGTAGCCTATGAAGAGAGGGAACATCCTTGCCACCAGATATACACCGGCTACGACCATCGTCGCGGCATGGATGAGGGCTGAAACCGGTGTCGGACCCTCCATGGCGTCAGGCAGCCAGATATGCAGAGGGAACATGGCGCTCTTTCCTGCACCTCCGATGAACATGAGGCCGAGGGCGAGAGGCAGGAACACCTTGGCCGTCCCTATCACTTCAGAATCCGGAGTGAATGAGAACGAGCCTGTATAGAAGCCGTATATCAGGATTCCGATGAGGAAACCGAGATCGGCGAACCTTGTGACGATAAAGGCTTTCTTGGAAGCCGCCACAGCCTCTTTCCTGGTATAATAGAATCCGATCAGCAGGTATGAGCTGACACCCACGAGCTCCCAGAATATGTACATCTGGAAAATGTTGGTGGCGACCACCAGTCCGAGCATGCTCATGGTGAACAGGGACAGGAAAGAATAATATCTCTGGAATCCTGTCTCTCCCTTCATGTAGCCGAAAGAATATATGTGGACCATGAATGACACCGTAGTTATGACTACGAGCATCATTACCGAAATCGGGTCGAGAAGTATGCCCAGGTCAATGTGCAGGCTGCCGCCGAATGGAAGCCATTCCGTATTCCACGGAATCTGTGCCGGGTATATCCCGTCGGCATTCCGTCCGGCCCCGAAATATGAGAATGCGGTCCAGTAGCTTAGAACGGCTGTGATTCCTGTGACCGTTGTGCCTAATGTGCCGGCAGCCACCGGTCTGAGCTTGGTCCCGAGCAGGCCTATGAGCAGGAAACTGAGGCACGGGAGCAGAAGTATCAATATCGTATATTCCATATTCCCTATGTTTTACCACTTCATCTTGTCCAGATTCTTGACCTGGATATTGCGCATGTTGCGGTATATGTTGATGATGATGGCTATTGCCACGGCAGTTTCGGCAGCGCTTATCCCGATGGCGAAGAGAGCGAAGAAAAAGCCTTCGAGCTGCTCCGGGAACAGGAAGCGGTTGAAAACTGCGAAGTTTATGTCTACAGAGTTCAGTATAAGCTCCACGGAGATAAGCATGGCCAGCAGGTTCCTTCGTGTCAGGAACCCGTATATGCCTATGAACATCATGACGGTGGAGACTACAAGATAATATTCCATCGGTATCATAGAAATCCTCCTTATCTTTTTCTGGCAATCAGGATGCCGCCGATTATACATGCGAGCAGGAGCACGCTTATGACTTCGAACGGCAGGACATAACCGTATTTTCCGGCACTCATGAGAGAAAATCCGATTTCCTTCACCGGAAGTTCCCCGTGCTCGAATATCTGGTTCATGAACTTGTGTTTCAGCATGACGAAGAGGCAGATGCCCAGTGCGGCGAGTGTCGCTGCAAGACCGGCAATGAATTTTCCTCTTTTCAGTTTCTCCGCCTGGTCACCCTCGCTGGATGTGAGGAGGATGGAGAACACGTAGAGAACCGTGATGCCTCCCGCATAGACAAGCAGCTGCACCGCACCTAGAAACGAGTAGTTCAGCTGGAAATATATGCCGGCAGTGCCTATCAGGACAAACAGCAGATAGGTGGCCGCCCTCAATATCCTTTTCGTGGTGACGGCCAGAACCGCACTCGCTACAATGAAGATGGCGAGAATGGCGAAAACGATCAAATCAAGTGTTATATTCATGACTATTGCTTGTTCAGGGTTTTGATAAGCTTGCTTCTGGTGAATACGGCATGTTCGAAGCCGGTAGAGAATCTGATGGCATCGTGCGGGCATGCATTTACGCAGAGATGGCAGAACATGCATGAGCCGAGGTCGTATTCGTATTTTACCAGCTTCTTCCGCGGTTTGCCTGTCTCCGGATCGGTCACCGTCTCCGATGTTATCCTGATGGAGCCGTTCGGGCATGCCATCTGGCACAGACCGCATGCGATGCATTTGTTGGCCCCGTTTTCGTCGTGCGGCATCACAAGCTCGCCGCAGAACCTTTCGTTCATTTTCAGCACGGCCCTGTTCTCAGGGTACTGCTCGGTGATTTTCCTGGTGAAGAACTCCTTGAAAGTCACCTTCATACCGGTCAGAAGCGATTTGAGGCCGAGAAAAATTCCTTTTATATACTTGATCATGACTAGAAATGCAATTTGAATACGACAACAATGACCATCAGAAGCAGGTTCAGAAGTCCGATAGGAACGAGATACTTCCATTCCAATGTCAGTATCTGGTCTATCCTGAGTCTCGGGAAGGTCCATTTTATCCACATCAGAAGCCATACTACGAAGAAAGCCTTGGCGAAGAACCAGATGAAGCCCGGTATGGCATCCATCACGGCGTTGAAGCCGTCAAGTCCCGGAATGTGCAGCGGCATCCATCCTCCCAGGAAGACAGTCGCGGCGATACTTGAGACTATGAAGAGGTTCACGAACTCCGCCACATAGAACAGGCCGAAATGCATTCCCGAATATTCGGTGTGATATCCGGCAGTCAGTTCGGATTCGGCTTCCGGAAGATCGAACGGCCCCCTGTTCACCTCAGCGTTTCCTGCGATGAGGTAAATGATGAAGGCGATGATTGCCGGAATGTGCCCCTTGAAGATGAACCATCCGTCAGCCTGGCGCATCACGATTTCAGAGAACTGCATCGTGTCAGTGAGTACCACTATTGTCAGGATGGAGAGTCCGACCGAAAGCTCGTAGCTTATCATCTGTGCTCCGCTTCGCATCGCGCCGATCAGGGAGAACTTGCTGTTCGAGCTCCATCCTGCCAGCAGTATTCCTATGATGCCTATGGACGAGGCCGCCATGAAGAACAGCACTCCCACATTGAAGTCGAGGATTTCGAGCCCCCGGCTTATCGGAATGCAGGCGAATGCCGTCACCGAAGCTATTATCACGATATAGGGGGCCAGATTGTAAAGCATCTTGTCGGAATGCCTGATGGTAATGATTTCCTTGGTCAGCATCTTGAACACGTCGCATATCACCTGGATGCTTCCCCACGGTCCCACCCTGGTAGGCCCCAGACGGCACTGGAAGGCAGCGCAGACCTTACGCTCCATGTATATCATGATGATGGCTATTATCACATACAGCAGGAGCAGGCATATTCCGATGATGACACATTCCAGGAATATGGCCAGGGCCTCCGGCATGAGAGAGGTCAGCTGTGTATGTACCCAGTTAGTTATTATACCGAAATCAAACATATTCTGTTTTCCTTTTTATCTGTCAATGTCTGGAATCACATAGTCGAGGGTTCCGCCTATGGCTATCAGGTCTGCGATTTTAGCGTCTCTGGATATGGTGTCCACGCATGATACGAGCGGAAGTCCGGTAGAGCGGAACTTTACCCTGTAAGGATATTTGTCCCCGCGGCTTTCGATGAATACCCCGAATTCCCCGCGGCTTCCTTCTACGGCCGAGTACCAGCTTCCTTCAGGCAGCTTGATGACAGGCTTTACCTTCATCTGGTATTCCCCTTCCGGGATATTGTCTATCAGCTGTTCTATAATCTTCATGCTTTCCTCTATCTCCTTCACTCTCACCATGTAGCGTGAGAAGCAGTCGCCCTTGTCGAAAAGTATTTCCTTGAAGTCGGTTTTCCCGTACATGGCGTAGGGATGTCTCTTGCGGACGTCGCATGCCCAGCCTGAAGCCCTTCCGGTACCTCCGGTAGCGCCGAACGATATGGCATCTTCCCTGGAAAGTATGCCGGTGCCGATAAGACGCTTCTGTGCTATGATGTTGCCGGTGAAGATTTTATGATATTCGTTCAGTTTCGGACGCATGTACTTTATGAACTCTTTCACGTCCTTCACGAAGTCCGGATGTATGTCGGCCTGGACACCGCCTATCCTGTTGTAAGTCTGGATAAGTCTTCCTCCTGTGGTCTTTTCCAGTATTTCGAGCACCTTCTCCCTGTCCCTGAAGCCGAGGAAGAATACTTCCAGCGCTCCCATGTCCTGGGCAAGGCATGATATGAACAGAAGATGAGAATCAATTCTCTGGAGTTCGTCCATTATGGTCCTTATGTACTGGATGCGGTCTGAAACCTGCAGCCCCATGGCCTTTTCGATGCACATGCAGAGGGCATGTCTGTTCTGCATTGCACCCAGATAGTCAAGACGGTCGGTGAAGCCGAGAGTCTGAGGGTATGCGCTTGTCTCGCAGAGCTTTTCGATACCTCTGTGGATATAGCCGCAGTGAGGGTCGATTTTCTTTATGGTTTCGCCTTCGAGGGAGACACGGAACCTGAGCACACCGTGTGTGGCCGGATGCTGCGGGCCTATGTTTATCACATATTCCTCTTCTTCGAAAAGAGGGTGCCTTTTCAGTATGTAGCCGCCGTCCGCGGTCAGTTCGTAGCTCGGAGCCTCGTCTTCCGACACTTCATTCTCCATGTTCAGCGGGTTCAGGGACTCGTCATAGTCCTTGCGGAGCGGATGTCCTTTCCAGTCGTCCCTCAGGAACAGCCTTCTGAGGTCAGGATGTCCGATGAACTTTATGCCGAAGAAATCGTATGCCTCCCTCTCGTTGAGGTTCGCCCCTTTCCAGAGATCGTGGACAGACGGTATGGCTGCTTCGTCCCTGTTGCTGTCTGCCACGGCGAGGACTATGTTTTCTCCGGTGGAGGTGTTTTCGAGGTGATATACGCATCCGAGTCCGTCTTCACCCCAGTCCATCCCGGTGAGGCTGCGCAGGAAGTCGAATCCGCCTTCGTTCCTCAGGAATTCCGCCAGCTGCCTGAAATTGCCGGCGGGAACCCTGTAAAGCCCGTCACCGGCATCCGACCATACGGCCCCTGATGACTCAAGTCTTTCCTTGATAATAGTATTGTCCATATCCGATAATACTTAAAGTTCAATATAAGATAATTCGCCCCGGCTGCCGGAATCATGCAAGTCCGGACTCGTCGTATTCTCTGATGTCTTCGGCAGTGTTGGTATCTGCGCGCATCATTTTCTCGTATTCCTTTTCGCTGATGCCCTTGTTGATGCCGCCGAGGAATCTCTGCGCCTTGACTTTGCGCTGGAGCTGCATGAGCCCGTAAAGCATGGCTTCTGGTCTCGGAGGGCATCCCGGGATATAGACATCCACAGGGATAATTTTGTCCACCCCGTCCACCACATGGTATGACTTCTTGAAAGGTCCGCCGCTTATGGCGCAGCCTCCTGTAGCCACTACATATTTCGGGTCAGCCATCTGATCGTACAGACGTTTCAGCACCGGGGCCATCTTGTTTGTGATGGTGCCGGCGACCATGATGAAATCGGCCTGCCTCGGAGACGAACGCGCCACTTCGAAGCCGAACCTTGCGAAATCGTATCTGGCGGCACCGATTGCCATGAATTCTATACCGCAGCAGCTTGTGGCGAATGTTAGAGGCCAGAGACTGTTGCTCCGTCCCCACTCTATCACGTCATCGAGACATCCCACTATGACATTGGTCCCGTTTTCACGGAGTTCCTTCAGCATTTCCTCGATATACTCGTTGTCGTTGAAATCCTCATATTTCATCGACTTGATGTTGACGTTCCTTTTCATATATACACGTACTTTTTATTTCCACTCGAGTGCCCCTTTCCTCCATGCATACGCGAGACCGAGCACCAGTATGAGAAGGAAGAACAATGCGCTTACCAGACCGTATACTCCGAGTTCCTGCACCACGACGGCCCAGGCGAAAAGGAAGACGGTCTCCACATCGAACATAAGGAAGAGGATGGCGAAAAGATAATAGCCCACCTTGAACTGCATCCATGATCTTCCCCTGGTAGGGATTCCGCATTCGTAAGGCTCGCTTTTCTGTGGATTGTAGGAGCGTGGCGCTATGGCTCTTGCTATGCCGACAGCCGCCGCAACCATGATGATGGCAATGAGTATTACAACAACCAACAATATGAAATTCATAACAATGAATGTTTATTTGGTTACCGAATTTTGAAAATCGCGCGCAAAGTTAAAACAAAAAATCGTTAATCCTACAAGTCGTACGGATAATCTTTTCCGGTCCGGAAAAAACGGCGGCAGAGATTTGCACAGACGTTTTTTTTCGATTAAACGTGTATTCCTTCATAACACGGATAGCTGAATCTACTTTTGCAGTGAGAATTACCGGCGGCTTCCGGCCTCCGGACAAAAAGAGAGATTATGAGCAGATTGATGGTTTTGTTTGCCTTGTCCGTACTGCTGGCCGCATGCGACAAGGGGCTGGTGCCGGATCCGTCCGGCGGACTTCCTCCGGGAGATGACGAGATACCGGTGACAGGTGCGGAGGTGTCCCACGGAATGATTGTCCTGGGGGATAAGCTGGAAAATCCCTATACTACCGAAAACATGCGGGATGCCCTGGTATCCCTGTATCCCACGAAATCGAGGAACGAAGTCAGGACATCGCATCTTTATGTGAGATTCCTGCCTGCCGGCGAGAATGAGTTCGAAGCCTTGCTTTCTGCGGGGCTGGACCTCGTGGACTATCCCGTGGATTACGAAATCCTGGTGGACGGGGACTATTACCGGGACCCTTCATTGGGAGAGGACAGCTATACATGGCAGTATGCGGTGGTGCCGCACGATTTTGAATTTCCGGACATAAGGTATGAAATACTCGACGAATGTTTCATCACCGAGACTGATCCCGGTTCGAGGGGAGAGGACGGTATAGACTGGGAGGCGGTGGAGCGCGAGGCTTTTTGCATGACCGGAAACGGGGACATGCTTGCCCCGGAGACCAGAGGGCCCCGCGTGAATCCTTCGGGCCGTATAACCATCGTGGATGACGATGCCTTCGGAGGCAAGCCGGTGGGGGTCGCGGGAGTCAGGGTCCGGTGCAATACATTCGTGAAGTTTTCCAATACTTTTACCGACCGGGACGGATATTATACGATTCCCAAGACCTTCTCCGCGAAGAATCTGAAATACCGGCTTGTGTTCAAGAACGAGAAAGGCTTCGCGATAGGTTTCAACCTGATCCTGCAGCCCGCATCAGCTTCCGCCCTCGGCAAGGGGCCTTCGGAAGGGCTGAGCGTGACTATTACCCGAAATTCGGACAGGACGCTTTTCCTGCGCTCCGTGGTGAACAATGCCGCGTATGACTATATTGCAAGGTGCAGCGAAGAGGATATGGACCTGACGCTGCCTCCCGGTGATCTGAGGATATGGCTGCTTTCAAAACTGGACGCCAGCAGCGCCGTCATGCTGCATCACAAGGTAGGGGTTTCGCATTCTCTGGTGAAGGACTTCCTGGGGTATTTCGCCTCTCTCATAGCATTCTTCGCTCCCGACATCACGATAGGTACCAGGAATATGGACAGTTACAGCGACGCGTACAGGGCCACCTGCCACGAACTTGCCCACAGCAGCCATTTCGCTCAGGTAGGACTGGATTACTGGAACAATTACGTGGAATACATCCTGACATCATACGTCACGATGGGAGGAATGACATACGGAGACGGTTCCGGAAGGTATGCCGGGCATTGCGAGGTAGGGGAAATGTGGGCCTATTATCTGGAAAGCATAATGTATCAGGAAAGGTACGGAGGGCCTGTACCGCAGTTCGGCACGAGCTACTGGTTCTGTCCCCAGATATTCCGCTATCTGGACGAGCGCGGTATGGAGCGGTCGGATTTCCTTGAGGCGATGCAGGCTGACGTGACGGATATTTCCGCATTGCAGGGAAAACTTTCACTGCTGAATCCGTCCAGGTCCAGGATGATAGAGCAGGTTTTCTTCAGATACAGATGATATGAAAAGGATGCTGATGATTTTGTCCGTGTCGTTTCTGACACTGTGCGTGGCGGTCCCGGCAGAGGGCAGACGTTTCTCCCTGTCGACGAACGTGATAGACTATCTGAATCTCGGTACACTGAATCTTGAAGCCTCATACGGTTTTTCGAGACACTGGAGCATGAATATGGGAGTCAGATACAACCCATTTACATTCAGGCATCCTGCAGAGGGGACACCGATGCAGAACCGGAAGCAGTCATACGAGCTGGGAGCCAGATTCTGGCCGTGGCATGTATTCTCAGGATGGTGGGTGGCTGCGAAAGGCAAGTACCAGGAATACAATTACGGCGGTGTGTTTTCTCCTGAAACGGAAGAGGGCGACGGCTACGGGATAGGTTTCTCCGCCGGATATTCGTACATGCTGCATCCGAACCTGAACCTTGAATTTGGTCTCGGATTCTGGACGGGTGTCAGGAAGTACACTGTCTATGACTGCCCCGCATGCGGACAGGTTACGGAGTCCGGCACCAGGGGTTTTATCCTTCCGAACGAACTTTTATTGTCTCTGGTATATGTTTTCTGACCATAATATTATAATGATGCGTATATGCGTCATCCTGGCTTTGCCGGCAGCAATCCTTTCCTGTTCCCCGCTGGCAAGGTATGCAGACATGGCTTCCATGCCGGAGCAGCTGTCCATAACGCTGCCGGATGACGCTGTACGCACACCTGCGGGGCAGGAAGAGGAAGTCCGGATCCCGGCTGACTCCGTGACGGAAGATGACGGTCCTGTCATAATGAAAGCCATAAGGGACAGCGAAACCGGGGAAATGACGGCCACAGATGTCATCAGGGCGTCGAAGGTGGTGGCCAGGTTCAGGAATATAGCGGAGAGGTCCGGCAGGATATCGTTCGAATTCGATATAACTGTGCCCGAAACGCTGATTTCTTCAGGATTCCAGCTCCGTTTTTATCCTGTCGTCGAGACCGGAGGTGAATCAAGGCGGCTCGATCCGGTGTTCATTACAGGGGCCGCATACCGCAGGAAACAGCTGAGAGGGTATGAAAAATACCGGGAATTTCTGGAATCCATCATCACGGACACTATGGCATTCGTAAGGAAAAACCAGCTGGAGAGGTTCATCGCAAGGTATTTTCCGGAGACTTTCGCCATGAAGAACGATTCGTCCGTCATCCCCGAGCCGATGGCCGAGAATCTGTTCGGGATAAACCAGAGAATGGCTCTGGAACATTATACCAGACAGGCTTCCAGACGCAGGAATTACTGGAAAATGACACACAAGGACGAGATGTTCAGGAAATTGGTCAGGTCTCCGGTGGAAAAGGATGTCGTACTTGATACCGTCATGTCTGCGGGGCAGGGGAGTCTGATATACCGCTACTCGCACAGCATGGCATCTCCGCCCGGTCTCAGGAAACTTTTCGTGAGTCTCGCAGGGGCAGTCTACAGGGACGGGGATATGGTGACGGAGATGCCTTCTCCCGACAAACTGACTTTCTATATCAGTTCCCTTTCATCCCTGGCCGACAATACTCCGCGGTATCTTGTCAAAGTGGTGGACAGGACAGTTACGGACAATACTGATGTCCTGCTGGATTTCGGAAAAGGCAGCGCCCGTCTGGATACGCTTCTGGAAGGCAATTCCTCGGAATTGGGAAGGATAAGGCAGTGTTTCAGAGATATAGGTGCCAGAAAGGATCTTGTCCTGGACTCCATCATAGTCACGGCTTCGTGTTCTCCAGAGGGATCGCTGGCCTTCAATACGCGTCTGGCGGAGGCAAGGGCCGAGTCCGTGCGAAAGTATGTCCTGTCCTGCGGAGGAAATCTCGATACGGGGCTTATACGTTCCGAGTCAGTCCCGGAGAACTGGGAAGGCCTGGTCAGACTGGTGGCGAACGATACCCTGCTGCCGTATTCCGTCAGGAAAAGGATAGTACGTATCGCGGAAGAAGAGGACAAGGATGCAGCCGAGTCGAGGATTGCTGTGATGCCGGAATACAGGTATCTGAGGGAAAAGATATATCCCAGGCTGCGTACCGTGAATTTCAGTTTTTTCATGCACCGCCCTGACATACGGAAAGACACAATACATACCAGAGTCCTTGATACGGTATACATGAGAGGGCTTGAGGCATTGAGGAATCTGGATTACAAAAAGGCAGCGGAGCTTCTGTCCCCATACAGGGATTACAATGCGGCCCTGGCCCTGGCTTCTTCAGGTTACGACAGTCATGCCATCGGAATATTGTCTTCTATCGGAAACCCGGATGCCCGGACTGATTATCTGACTGCCGTACTCCTGTCCAGGGCAGGGGAATATGACGAGGCTCTGGAGTATTTCAGACGGAGTGTCAGGAAGGACCCGTCCATGATCCATCGGGCCAATCTGGACCCTGAGCTTTCGGAAATAGCCGGTCAGGCTGATACCGTGACGGACAGGCTGCCGGGATATAATGAATAACTTAAAATCTAAAAAAATGAAAACCATGTTTGAAAGAATCGGAGGTGCACTTGTATGCACTCTTGCGGGATGTGTCATGCATTCCTGCGTGAAGGAAGATGCGGATGTCACGGATATGTCCGTGGCGGAAGCGGACAGTTATGAAGTCAATATTTCCGTTTTGTCCTCAGGGGCGGAAACCAGAATGACGGACACGGGAAACGAATCGGCAGTCAACAGTCTCCAGATATTCGTTTTCAGGACAGACGGGACACTGGAAGTATATGGTAGTGCCGAAGGGGCGGAACTGTCTCTGGAATGTACGTCCGGCGAAAGGGAATTTGTCGCGATAGCCAATGCGGGGGATCTGTCCGGCATAAAGACAAAAGCCGAACTCGAATCGGAGTCTTCGGCATTATCGGAAAACAGGGCGGGAAATCTTGTCATGTCCGGTTCGGCTGTCAGGACTGTCGGACAGTCGGGAGACGGGGCTGCAGTGCAGGTGCCCATAACGGTCAGGAGACTGGTAGCCAAGGTGTCTGTCGCAGGCATATCGAACCGTATGGATTCTCCTGCATATCAGTCGATAGAGGTCAAGGCTGTATATTTGTCCAATGTGGCCGGAGATTCCGGATATCTTTCGCCGGGCACCCCGCAGGTCTGGCTGAACAAGCTCGGAACACAGGAGGATGAAAAGGCCCTGCTTCACAGCGGCTCCCTTTCTTTCAGACTGGACAAGGAGGCTTTCAGGAACATATCCAGCCATTTCTACTGCTATCCGAACTCGACTGATTCCGATGCCGCCGGCGGAGAATGGTCGCCGAGACATACCAGAATCGTGGTGGAGACCGTCATCTCCGGCAAGACCTTCTATTACCCTGTCACCCTTCCGGTCATAGAACCCAACCACACTTATGAAATAACCGACATCAGGATATCGAGACTCGGTTCCACATCTCCGGATATTCCTGTCGAAGTGGGTGCGGCCCAGCTGCTTGTCACCATCAAGTCGTGGGAAAAGGGAACTTCTACGCAAATCATCATCTGACGCTTCAGGATTAAAGACGGAATTGTCATGGATTATAAAGGAATAAAGCCGTCAGTGCTTGCCGTTATGCTGGCAGCGGCGTTGGTCATGAACCAGGGTTGTTCGATAAAGGAGGACAGGAGCCGGTGTCCTTGCATGCTGGTCATGGATTTCACGGATGTGGAACTCTCCGGGGCCGGAATTATGGAAATGCAGGTCGCCGGCAGTGACGGCTTCCTTTATTATGACGACGATATCTTTCCTGACCTTGTCTCTGAGGCCGGGGATGAAGGGGAAAGGCTTCTGTATGTGGTGTCCGTTCCGGGACCGGAGGTATCGGTCACCGTAATCGGAAATTCCGGAGGAACTTTCAGACCTGGTGAGGGGCTTCTGATTCCTTACGGAAGCGAATGCCCTGAAGTGAGCATGTACCATTCGTCCCTGAGTGTTTCTCCTTTCGGAGAAGAGGCAGGCGGAAAGGTGGTTATGCACAAGGATTATTGCCGCATAGGTATCAGAATGCTTTCCGTTTCGGAAGACTATCCGTTCAGTCTGTCTGTGGAAGGCAATGTCGGCGGCATCGGTACGGACAGGTCGCCGCTGCAGGGCAGGTTTTCGTACTCTTTTGTTTCCCTGGATGACGGAACCGGCTGCGTGAATGTGCCGAGACAGTATGATGACAGTCTCGTACTGCTGGTGAAAGACGGAAACAGGGTACTGCGGGAATTTGCCCTGGGTGAATATATCGCGGAATCGGGGTATGACTGGGCTGCGGAGGATCTTGAAGATATAGAAGTAAGTATAGATTATGCGCATTCCCTCATCATTGTAGACGTGGCCGGATGGTCGGAAGCTTTTGAGTACGATGTCGTAATTTGATGCGAAATTGATTGCAGAAATAAAAATTTGTATTATCTTTGCACCACTTTACTGAGGCGCAGGTGGCGAAATTGGTAGACGCGCTACTCTCAGGAGGTAGTGCCAGAAATGGTGTGGCAGTTCGACTCTGCTCCTGCGCACATGAAAAGAGGCAGTCAGTTATCTGGCTGCCTGTTTTCTTTTAATCACTTTCGACACCTGTCGGGGATGATATAATTGGATATAATTGCCATTTTTGGTTGGCAGACTTTCTGATGGGGACTCAGGGTCGCAATCCCTTCGGGACTTTTGACCCAGCCCCCGGTCAGTCCGTCCGGAATACTGCTAATATTTGTTCAGCGGCATTCCGTTCATTTTCATGCGCACCTGTTTGCGTACGTTTGCAAGTGTCGTCTCGTGTTCTTCCTTGCCTTCCTCCGATTTCCCCGATACATAGTCAAGATGTGCAGCGGCACTGGTCAGCACAGTGTCTATGAGGGAGACGATAAATTCCATGTCTTTTTCTATCAGTCCGCGGGAAGTGATGGCAGGCGTGCCGACCCTGATTCCTGAAGTCTGGAACGGTGACCTGGAGTCAAACGGCACCATGTTCTTGTTCACGGTAATGTCTGCCTTCACAAGTTCCCTTTCGGCGATTTTTCCTGTAAGTTCACTGAACTTGGTGCGGAGGTCGATGAGCATCAGATGGTTGTCCGTACCTCCAGACACCACCTTGTAGCCTTTTTCCTTGAAGGCTTCGGACATGGCGAAAGCATTGGCCAGCACCTGTTTCTGGTATTCCACAAATTCAGGCTGGAGAGCTTCGTAAAAAGATACTGCCTTGGCGGCAATGCAGTGCTCGAGAGGTCCGCCCTGTACTCCCGGAAAAACGCTGGAATTGAGTATCTGGGACATCTTCTTTACGGCACCTTTCGGAGTGACAAGCCCCCACGGGTTGTCGAAATCCTTGCCCATCAGGATGATGCCCCCTCTCGGTCCTCTGAGGGTCTTGTGAGTGGTGGAAGTCACGATGTGGGCGTATTTTACCGGATTGCTGAGCAGGCCTGCGGCTATTATCCCTGCCGTATGTGCCATGTCTACCATGAATATGGCCCCGACACTGTCTGCAATGTGCCTCATGCGCTCCCAGTCCCATTCCCTCGAGTATGCGGAAGCGCCTCCTATTATAAGCTTCGGCTTGTATTCCAAGGCCTTCTTTTCCATATCGTTGTAGTCGATAAGGCCGGTAACCTCATCCAGACCGTATGAAACAGCATGGTACAGTATTCCCGACATGTTTACGGGAGAACCGTGCGTGAGGTGGCCTCCATGTGCCAGGTCAAGTCCCATGAATGTGTCTCCAGGCTTCAGACAAGCCATCATCACGGCCATGTTGGCCTGGGCCCCCGAGTGGGGCTGCACATTTGCATATTCAGCACCGAACAGCTGGCATACCCTGTCGATGGCAAGCTGTTCTATCTGATCCACTATCTCGCATCCGCCGTAATATCTGGCTCCCGGATAGCCTTCGGCGTATTTGTTTGTACATACCGAGCCAAGCGCCGCCAGCACTTGCTTGCTTACATAGTTTTCAGAGGCGATAAGTTCCAGACCCGTAGTCTGTCTTTCTTCTTCCTTTTTAATCAGATTGAAGATCTGAAGATCCTGTTTCATATTGAACTGTTTTATAATCGGAGCAAATTTACTCATTTTTTAAAATTTCCCTACCTTTGTCGGAACAAGTTTTTCCGGACTTTGGAGGACGGCATTTTAATTCGTTTTGATTCAAGACAATGGCTGACAGGAAATTATTGAATATTGAACTCGGCAGGATGTCTGTGGAGGAATACCGGAATTCGCCGGAATCAGGCATCGTAGTGGTCCTGGACAATATAAGAAGCGCACACAATGTGGGCTCGGCTTTCAGAAGCTGCGATTCTTTCAAGGTGGACAGGATATTCCTGTGCGGAATATGCGCGCTGCCTCCGTCTCCTGAAATCCACAAATCGGCTCTCGGTGCGGAATTCAGTGTGGAGTGGGAGCATTGGGACGATACGAATGCTGCTGTGGCGGAATTGAAAGGGGAGGGGTACTGTATTGTAAGCGTGGAACAGACATTGAATTCTGTTTCGCTGGATGACTTCTCCATAGAGCCTGGAAAGAAATATGCCTTCATTTTCGGAAATGAAGTGAACGGAGTGGATCAGAAGGTCGTGGACGGCTCCGATATGGCATTGGAGATACCGCAGTACGGGACCAAACATTCGCTGAATGTCTCGGTTTCAGTCGGAATAGTCCTGTGGGTCGCCCATCGCCGGTAAGCCGGTAATTTCCCTCATCCGGATATTTCAGGTACCGGCAATCCCCGTATCGGCAAAATCTTGTGTCGGTTTAAAATAATACGTACCGGCAGATTTCAAATCTGCCGGTACGAGTATCTGTACGAATCTGAATCTGCCTGTACGAATGTGCCTGTACGAATACGGTACTGGTACCGGAGAACGGCAGTATTACTTTCCGTTCCACCTGAAAGCCTTGAACAGCTCCACGACTACCAGCGGAACCAGGGCAAGTCCTGCCACAGTCAGCCACTGGTCGCGTCCCATTGACGAGAAGCTGAATGCTTCGGCGAATGAAGGGACAAGCAGCACCGCAAGTGAGAATACGAGAGATGCGCCGATGGCGAAGATCAGAGGCTTGTTTTCAAGCGGATTGAACTTGAACCTGGATTCGGTATTGGAATGGAGGTTTCCTGCATGCACCAGTTTGGCGGCGATAAGTGAAGCAAACGCCATCGTCTGACCGAGTGATTCCGCAGCACCGGCATTGCCGTACATTTCCATCCCCATATTCTTGCCGATGATGAATGCCACAAGTGTAATTGCCCCCATCATCACTCCCTGATAGCTGATTCTCCATATCATGCCCTTGTCCATGAACTGCTTGCCTTTTCCGCGAGGCTGTTTTTTCATGATATCCCTGGCTACAGGGTCTAGGCTCAGCGCCAGGGCAGGGAAGGTCTCGCTGACCAGATTGATCCATAAAATATGGATAGGAAGCAATGGTATGCCCATATTCAGTATGGATGCCACGAAGAGCAGAAGCACTTCTCCCAGATTTGTGGACAGCAGGAAGAGTACGGTCTTCAGGATGTTGTCATATATCCTCCTTCCTTCCGATACGGCCGAGACTATGGTGACAAAATTGTCATCGGACAGAATCATGTCGGAAGCATCCTTGGCCACTTCCGTACCTGTGATACCCATCGAAACACCTATGTCAGCCTGTTTCAGGGCCGGAGCATCATTCACTCCGTCACCGGTCATCGCCACTATCTCTCCCTTCTTCTGCCATGCGGTCACTATCTTCACCTTCTGCTCCGGTGCAATCCTGGCGTAGACCGTATATTTGTCCACGGTCCTGTCAAATGTCTCTTCATCTATCTTGTCGAGTTCCGTGCCTGTTATTGCCAGGTCCCCTTCCTTGTGGATGCCTATCTTGGTCGCAATGGCGAGGGCGGTGGCCTTGTGGTCTCCGGTAATCATTATTGTCCTTATTCCGGCATCATGACATTCCTTAATGGCTCCTATGACCTCTTCCCTTTCAGGGTCAATCATACCGGTAATGCCGGTGAAAATGAGGTTCTTCTCCACCTCGTCCACATCTGAGGACACCTTTTCCGCCGGGCGGTAAGCCATGGCGAGGACGCGAAGCGCCGAATCCGCCATTTTCTGGTTCCTCGCCTGCAGGTCCGCGATGTCTTCCGGAGTGATCTTGCGGACACCTTCAGCTGTCTCTATCCTGTCACAGACGGAAAGCACTTCATCCAGACCGCCTTTCGTATTGATTTGCAGGGAACCGTCCTGCATCCGGTTTATGGTGGACATCCTCTTCCTGGATGAGTCGAATGCGACTTCACCTACACGCGGGCATGATGCGTCGAGTGCGGATTTCACCGTCCCGTGCTTCTCTCCGAGGTCGATCAGCGCTATTTCCGTAGGATCTCCCACCCGTGTGACACCGCCTTCGCTGTTCTTCACCACCTTGGCGTCGCAGCAGAGTACGGATATTGTTATGAGTCTGTCCAGGTTTCCGGAAGGCGTAAATTCCTCCACTACCGTCATCTGGTTCTTGGTGAGTGTCCCCGTCTTGTCGGAGCAGATGACTGTGGTGCATCCCAGTGTCTCCACGGAAGGCAGTTTCCTGATAATGGCGTTGTGTTTCAC
This sequence comes from Candidatus Cryptobacteroides intestinipullorum, assembly GCA_018711225.1. Classification (GTDB taxonomy): domain Bacteria; phylum Bacteroidota; class Bacteroidia; order Bacteroidales; family UBA932; genus Cryptobacteroides; species Cryptobacteroides intestinipullorum. The sequence continues at coordinate 33,034 of DVIP01000045.1, forward strand.
CATCCTGCGCACACCCATGGAAAGTATGATCGTGGAAATGGCCGGAAGACCTTCCGGGATGGCTGCCACGGCAAGCGATACGGCTACCATAAGCATGTTTATCACGGGTCTGCCGTACAATATCCCGATTATGAATATTACGACGCAGATCAGTACTGACGCGGTGCCTATTACCTTACCCAGATTCTCCAGACGGGCCTGCATGGGTGTCTGTGTGTCGGATTCACCTCCGAGCATGTCGGCGATCTTGCCTATTTCCGTATTCATTCCGGTCCCGACCACTATTCCGCGTCCGTGCCCGAAAGTCACCACTCCGCTGGAATATGCCATGTTTTTCCTGTCACCGAGAGGAATGTCCTCGTCAGGAAGGGTGTCGGGGGTTTTCTCTACAGGCACCGACTCTCCCGTCATGGAGGATTCCTGTATGCTCATGTTGCAGGATTCCGTAATCCTGATGTCTGCAGGCACGATATCTCCGACTTCCAGTTCCACTATGTCGCCGGGCACCACATCCTCCACATTCACTACCATGGATTCTCCGTCCCTGACCACCTTGGCTACGGGGGCAGCCATCTTTTTCAGCGATTCGAGGGATTTCTGGGCCTTGAACTCCTGATAAGCCCCGATGAAGGCGTTGAGAAGGAGTATGCCCATTATTATATATGTGTCAAGCAGTCCTTCTCCTGTCTTGATTCCCATGACGCCGGAGATTATTGCAGCTATGATGAGCAGGATTATCATGAAGCTCTTGAACTGCGATATGAACATGGCGGCAAACGACCTGTTCTTTTTCTGCACCAGGGTATTCTTCCCGTATTTTTCCAGACGGGATGCAATCTCTTCCGATTTGAGCCCTTTCGCGGTATCGGTCCCCATTTCCTTGGAGACTTCATCTGCAGGGCGGCTGTAAAAATTTTTCATCTCATCAGATTTCTTGATAACAGGATGCAAAAATAGTTCGAGTATGCAGATATATTGTTAAGTTTGCAGAATAAAAAATCTGATTATCCGTTTATGCACCTGTTATATTCGCAATTACTAGTCTGTCAAAGAGTTTGTCTCCAAAATACCGTCTGTTTAATTTGTAAATAAACTCGTTGAGATACAACTGTAAGTATTTCCTTTTG
>DVIP01000046.1 GCA_018711225.1 Candidatus Cryptobacteroides intestinipullorum
GGTGATAGTGATATTGGCCAGGTTGTCCCGCCTGGCATCCTTCAGGATGGCCGGATAAATGTCCGGAACCGCTTTCCAGCCGTTCCCGAAGAAATTGTTCATGCGCGTGACAAGGCACTGTGCCTTGTTCAGGCCTATGTCCGAAGGGCTGAAGAGCTGGCGTCCGATGTTGGCTTCCGTCACGGTGTCCGGATCATACAAGGTCACGAACAGCCCGGGATGCCCGAGCCCCCTGAGCGCCGTGTCGAACCGTGCCAGGCAGGTCAGCACCTGCGAGCCTGTCCCGCCCGCGCCGATGACATTCACCGTCACCGGATGTTGCGGGTTTATCAGGTAATTGTCGATATAGTGTACTCTTTTCATTCCAGTATGTCTTTAAGTTTCAGATTCTTCAACGGCTTCAATTCTTTCAGGTCGAAAGGCTTGTCCCTTGCCGCCTTTGTCACCAGCACGAGGTTTGACTTCGTCGGATTTCCGTGTCCTCCCAGATGGGAAAACTCCGTCAGCCAGAATTTCCTCTCCCAGTATTCGAGCAGGTTCGCATAGGTCAGTTCCCTTGGCTTTTCTATCCTTGCCGAGCCGAGGCAGACGCTTGACCCTGTCACGTTGAAAAGCGGCGCCGCATAGAGCGCAGTTTCCATGCATGGTTGGTCTTCCTTGTAGGCGTAGACGTTCAGCCGTGTGCCACGGGCTTCATAGATGATTCCCGGCAGGTGGTATTCTGCGTTCTCTATCCCGAGGCCGCCGACAAAGTACATCATCCGTTTTCCGGGAGGATTGTACCAGACATATCTCTCGCTTCCCTTGCGGGTATCCGCATACAGCAGGTTGGACGGCAGCCTGCCGTGGGGCGTACTGCTGTGCGTCTCCGAATAGTTCCGCACCAGTTCGTTCATGAATTCCACCGTTACGGGCTTGCCCTCGGTCATGTTTCCCTGGCTGTCAATTTCCCTCAATTCGAGGAAATATCTCCGGTCGCCGGCATGGGTTTTCTCTTCTGTCGAATATGCTATCAGTGCCGCACGCGGCACCAGCATATCGGTAATCTCTTTTGTAAGTTGGTTTGTCTCGAACATAACAATACTCAGGTTATATGGTAAATAAAGCGGTCCGCCCATTTGAAGAACCTTTCCGGATAGTCGTCGTTCATTGAGAATGTCCGTTCCATGTCCGGCGAGAGGTCAAGAGTTTCCATCGGGACAATTTCGTATGTTTCCCCGTAATATGAGTTGAAATAGTTCTCAAGGAATTCCGATACCGGATCCCGTTCATCATAGACAATCATGACCTGTGATTCAAGGCTTATGGGATAGAAATCCGGATCCTCCCTGTAATAGGGGTCATACGCATAACTCATGAGCGGTTTCTCCGGATGCAGGAACTGCAGTCCCTCCTTCATCAGGCCGGTCAGTTCCTCCTCGTAGCCGTTCCGGGGTTCGTACCTGTCAAGTGTACAGTCCAGATGCTTGTAGTATCTTTTGCAGCAGACCTGCCTCAGAAGCCTGTGGATTTTGCCTTCTTCGTAGGAACGGCGCAGTCTGTCCCATGTCTCCACTTCTGCGGGGGATGATTCACACGGCTCAGAAAGGCAGTCTATCGCAAAATCAAATTCGTTGCAGTCCAAGATCGTGTCCATACCGTTCCCCCGCATCAGGTCGTGCATGAAGGAGACCACAATGCGCTTCAATCTCGGATTCAGTTCTTCGATAAACTTGACCGGGAAATAGTACAGGGTACATTGCCCCCATTTATGCCATTTCCAGAGCCTGAAGCGGAGCCTCCCGGCATCCTGTTCGATATTCACTCCTGTCTCATCTCCGATGAGCCTGTTCACTGCATGATACAGGGCGGCAATGCGTTCTCCAACGGATTTGCCGGAAATGGATTCCGGTTCCCCGCCGAGAAGTTTCACATAGCGGATATAAGAATCACGCAGGAATTCGTAGTTCTCCTGCGTGATAAGCTCGTATTGTTCTTCCGCGCCCCATTCCTTGACCAGTGACTGGATCGCCTTCACCGGGACGGGCGTGGTCAGAAAAGGATTACGGCCCCGCTTGGAGCCGCAATCCTTTCTTTTCTGTCCGTCCCGTAGCGGAAATTCTGCTCTGTCTGCCCTATGATAAGCCTTGAAAGCTGTTCCGACTGCTGTTCGTCCAATGGTACACATTTTTTCTTCTTTTTAGGGTTGTCCTTTCCCATATCCTTTACCCTTTCGTCCCGATGGTGGTCTTGAACTCGTATTCCGCCATGTCTTCCCTGATGACCGGTCCGTGGACGGTTGCCGTCGTCAGTTCCGGGTACATGTTCGAATAATAACTCATGACCATGTCCGGCGTGAAATCCGTACCCGGATCAGCCAGGGTCACATACTCCGTTCCTTTCTTGAACTTGAATGAACGTGTCATTCCTTTTACTTCGAGTGGCATAATCTTACATTTGTTGGTTAGTTGTCTGGTATCTGTTTCCGCCTTTCAGCATTTCCATCGGGAAATCCGGGTAGTTCGCATACTCTTCCGGGTTGTAGTCCGGTTCGTCCTGCCCGTAGGAGGCCGGTCCGTCTTCCATCATCGAATACCCGTCATACTGCGGCATGTCCCCGTCAAAGCCTGCTGCCGGCTGTAGCGGCTGTGGAGCCGGCTGTTGTCCGTATGCGCCCGGCTGCGGATATTGCCCTCCCTGACCG
>DVIP01000047.1 GCA_018711225.1 Candidatus Cryptobacteroides intestinipullorum
GGTAATGATAAAGTAACTGAACTTTTGCTGCGTTTGTCCATATTCTGTCTCTTCTTGGCTTTTGAACAAGAGAAAAATATAGCGTAACGAACGCTTTTTCAGTCAGTTCGCTACGCTTTTCTCAATTTCGCTTTCTCGCTATGTGTTTATTTTATACTTCGTAATTTTGTACAGCCATTTAAAAGTATTTTCCTGAAAAAACTAATTACTTTATCAACTACTATTCTATTGGCTTTTGGTCAATATGTTTCAGCACAACCGCCAAAAATCCAGGAAATACTGCAGAGGCTTCCTGACAGAACGATTCCATATCAGGGGGAGAAACATGATTATAGAGACAAAGGCGCAACAGGTGTATATCATGCTGACGGCAAGCTGGATGATAGGCTATATGAAAATGTCCAGTTGACAGAGTGGCATAATGCCTGTGACTATCCGGCGGAAACACCTGAAAGTTGTCATGATTTTATCCTCCCCGGACGGAATATCCATTTGCTCATGATATCTTTTGGGGGAGTGACAGACTGGAGGACAGATATGCTCCTGACTGTTACCCCGGAGGGTGAAATACTGGATCAGATGCCGGTGGCAGTAATGCTACGTACTATCAACAAAATACCGGTAATGCAATACGAAATAACGTCAGATGCCAAGGTAATAGTTTACAGACTTGAACCTGTCTCTGATGTTTCTATTCCGTTGTCAGACTTTACATCGTTCATGGCTCATCGGGTGGACAGGACATACGAAATAGATCAGAACGGGAAATTTGTACTGGTCAATACAAAAAGGTATAAAGCAAAAACATATACCCGGGATATGCTGGATAAAAAGGATTATAATGTCTATGATGGTGACGAAATCCCGATGTAGACAGCCTGCAGAACAGTACGCTCCCGGCTGGTATCAGTACCCTACGCCGCATGGCGGGTTTGTCTATATTTACATAGGAAATAACGTGTTGATGTCATGAGACCGAAGTATTTGAACTCTTATAGTGATTTGCTGATCATGACAGGTGTTATGGTTTTCCTCCTGTTTATGTATTCTTTTCAATATTCACTGGAAATGATGGTGAAGCTAATATGCGGTGCAATATTCATTTTACTGATGTTTGCTACAAGGTATTGCGGATATCCTGAACTTACGGATACGGAACTGGTATGCAGGAATGCCATCTACCGTTTCTGGTCGAGGCATTACAGGTATGAAGATATAGATAAAGTGGTATATTGCCGTGTTGCCGGAACTGTACTTCTTGTCTACCTGAAAGGAAACAAGCGGCGTCGGGGACATTCAATGAGCTGCATGAAAGGAAAGGCGATTGATGACTTTATAGCAGAACTGCGTTCTAAGGGCGTGACGGTCGAACGTCCGACGACCTTGCGCGGACAATGGTGAAACGTTCGCAAGACAATAGGAATGACATTTTCATGAAATACGCCGGAACTGTCATCAAAAAAACGCCTGCGGCTGTAAGGGATTTCCAAAGTTGCGGATACATTATATGTAAACCGCATAAGAAATGGATATCAACAAATACTCGGACCTGATCGAAAGATTCTTCCTCGGCACCACCTCACCGGAGGAAAACAGGATACTGCGCGAAATGCCTGAACAGGAGATGGAAACCCTGTTCGATGAATACAGCAGGGGGAAATGGGAGCACAACACCTGTGAGATTCCGGACGAGACACGCACCAGGCTCAAATCCGAGCTCTTCGCCAAAATACATACGACAGACAACACGATGCGCAGGACTGCATGCAAGGCGGTACGACCTGTATGGTATATCGCAGCTGCGGCATGTGTCTGTGCTGCAGCCGTACTCGGATACACGGCTGCCGTCTACACTACACCGGTCCAGACATTTGAGGTAGTCGCAGACAAGGGACAGAAAAGCTCTGTCACCCTGCCTGACGGGACTGAAGTGACTCTGAATTCAGCAAGCTGCATCACCTACTGCTCGGACTACAACAGGAAAAACAGGACGGTATCGCTCGACGGAGAGGCATATTTCGAGGTCGCCAGGAACGAGAAGCTTCCATTTACGGTCAGGGCTTCCGGGATGGATGTCACCGCACTGGGTACGGAATTCAATGTGAAGGCCTATGAAGAAGACCCTGAAATCACCGCCACGCTTATCAAGGGCAGCATCCGGACAGACATGGCCGGCAAGAGCGAGATCCTGACTCCGAACCAGTATATAGTGCTTGACAAGGCGAGCGGCAGGACAGAGACCGTGACAGCCGAAAATCCGGAATACCTTGTGCCTTGGAAAGACAACGAACTACTGTTCTCCGGGGAGACACTGAGGGAAATAGCCGTTGTCCTGGAAAGGATGTACAACATGGAGGTGATCTTCAAGGATGACAGCGTCGGTGACTTCTCGTATACCGGACTTATCAGGAACAGCTCCCTGCTCAATGTACTGGAGCTAATCTCAGGAACTTCACCGGTAAGATACGTGATATCTGGAAATGTAATAGCGTTCTCCGAAGACAGGGACGGACGCTGACACGATACGGACTACAACTTATCAAACAAACAATATGGCTAACAGATTATCGACACTTGCACTGATTGTCTGCCTGTCAGGAATATTATCCGTGACGGCAGCCGCACAAGTGACTGTATCCATCCAGGACAAGCCTCTGGCAGAGGCACTGTCCCAGCTTGAAAAAGCCAGCGGATACAATTTCTTCTACAGCAGCACGCTTCCGGGCCAGGATGCCAGGGTGAGCGTCGAAGCTACGGACTGGAGCATCGGAAAGGTGCTCGACACTATGCTTGCCGGACTGGACATCGCTTATGAAATCCGTGACGACAGGCAGATCATCCTTACAGTGAAAGAAGACAAGACTTTAGAAACTACCCCCCCCCGGCGTATTTCTGAAGACGGCAGCTTTGAAGTCAGCGGTACGGTCACGGACAAGAACGGAGAGCCGCTGATCGGTGTCGGTGTCACCCTGCAGGGCACCACGACAGGAGCCATCACCGACGAAAACGGACATTACTCACTGAACGTTCCTTCCCAGGATACTATCATCGAATTCGCCTATCTCGGCTTCTCGACTTATTCTACAGCCGTCGGCAAGAGGAATGTCATCGATGTGGAACTGTCCGAAGACGTGCAGTACCTTGACGAAGTGGTGGTGGTCGGCTACGGCACACAGAAAAAAGTCAACCTCACCGGATCTGTCTCTATGGTGACAAGCGAGGACATGGCCTCCAGACCGATATCAAATGTCACCTCCGGACTGCAGGGTCTCCTTCCCGGCGTGACAGTGGTCAATCCTACCGGACAGCCTGGCTCATCCAGCACTTCCATCAGGGTCCGCGGTGTGGGCACCATAGGCAATTCCAACCCTCTCATCCTCATCGACGGTGTGGAAGGTGACCTGGAATCACTGAATCCGGACGACATAGAGAGCGTATCTGTCCTCAAGGATGCGGCATCGTCAGCAATCTACGGAGCAAGGGCAGCAAACGGAGTGCTCCTCATCACCACCAAGAAACTGGACGATGCCGGAAGCGCCAAGGCAAGGGTGACATTCGGTGCATACTTCGGCATGCAGACTCCTACCAGGCTGCCTGAAATGGCCGATGCCATCGAATACATGACACTGGACAACGAAGCCAGAAGCAATGTAGGGACTTCTGCCGCATGGTTCCAGGAAGACTTCGATGCAGTGACCAGCGGCACTGACCCCAACCATTTCGGCAACACTGACTGGATCGGGGCGGTACTCAACGACTATGCGCCACAGCAGAACTACAATGTGACCATCAACGGCAATGTCGGCAGCAGCGGATACATGCTCTCCTACCGTTATTTCGACCAGAAGGGACTCACCGTCGGCAACTCCACGGGAGAGAAGAGGCACAATATACGTTTCAAGATAAACACCAAACTGATAGACAGGCTCACACTATCATCCAACATAGGCTACACATCATCCAAGGTGACAGCCCCGGTCAATTCCCTGACTTCAGGAGGAGGAGCCATCTACAGTGCCATGCGTATCGCGCCGAATGCTCCGATATACTACACTGACGGAAGCTGGGCATACGGCGGAGGCAACACGAACCCTGTAGCCGTACTCTACGACGGCGGACGTTCCATAGCCACAAACGAAAACCTGTCCGTGCTGGAAGTCCTCAAGCTCGACATCATCAAGGGCTGGGACATAAGCGCCACCTACAATCTCACATCCACCAACGGCCTGAGAGACGTACTCCGGAAGACTATATCATTCGTCAATCCGGAAGACGGGTCAAGCTACGACTACCAGGACCCGAACACACTCAGGAACATAGATTCAAAGGGTCTCCAGCAGACACTCATACTGCAGTCCAACTTCGACTTCCAGATCAGGAAGCACAACATATCAGGAGTGGTCGGAATGTCACAGGAATGGTACCAGTACCGTACCTTCGAGGCTTCAAGGAACAATCTGGTCACTGAAGACGACCCTACACTCAACCTGGGCGACGCCTCTACCATGAGCAACGATGCCAGCGCAGAGAGCTGGGCCCTGAGATCAGGATTCGGACGTATCAGCTACAACTATGACGAGAGATACCTCGCCGAAGTGAACCTCAGGTACGACCTTTCGTCCCGTTTCCACAAGAACAACAGAGGCGGACTCTTCCCGTCATTCTCCGCAGGATGGAGGCTCTCGGAAGAGCCGTTCATGAAATTCGCCAAGCCGCTCTTCGACAACATCAAGTTCAGGGCGTCATGGGGAATGCTCGGCAACCAGTATGTCGGATCATCCAACTATCCGTACCTGTCTGTCCTCGAAGCCTACACTTCCGGCATTTCACTGATCGGTGCCGGGGCCACCACAGGATATGTGCAGTCCACACTCGCCAATCCGGGCCTCACATGGGAGACCATCAGGATGTTCGATGTCGGAGTGGACATCGCCATGCTTGAGAACAGGTTGAATCTCAGCTTCGACTGGTACAACAAGAACGCTTCAGGAATACTTCTCCAGCTCAACTACCCTGCCCAGATCGGAGCCACCCCTTCCGAGGAGAACGCAGGTAAGGTCAACAACAAGGGATGGGAGCTGGACATCAACTGGCGTGACCAGGTCGGGGACTTCTACTACGGCTTCGGATTCAATCTCTCTGACGTGAAGAACAAGATCACAGACCTTGCAGGCAATTCGCCTGACCTGAGCGGAGACCAGGTGCGCATGCTCGGATACCCTATCGACGCATTCTACGGCTATATAGCCGACGGGCTCATGACTCCTGAAGACTTCGAGATCTGCGACAATGAGAACCATGTGTACGACCTGCCGAAAGTACCTGTGATTCTCGGCAACACATATCAGCCTGGAGACATCAAGTACAAGGACATAAGCGGGCCTGACGGTGTGCCGGACGGACGTATCACACCTGAATACGACAAGACGATCATAGGAAGCAACATCCCGAGATACACCTACAGCTTCAGAGGCGATTTCGGATGGAAGAACCTCGACTTCAGTTTCGTGATACAGGGTGTGGGCAAATGCGACGGATACCTCACAGGCAGCGCAAGGCATGCATTCCAGGACATGGCGGCCTATCCGCAGAAAATCCATCTGCAGAGATACAACGTGGTCTCCAATCCTGACCCGAACGCTCCGTATCCGCGTCTGACATACAACACGAGCTTCAACCAGAGCACATTCTCCACATACTGGCTCGAAGACGCCTCCTATCTGAGGCTGAAGAACGTCCAGATCGGATACACCTTCCCGAAAAAATGGATGAAAAAGGCAAGAATCGAAAATCTGAGAGTATATTTCTCCGGAGACAACCTCCTGACTGTCAGCGACTTCTTCTATGCCTACGACCCTGAGACCCCTGTATCGAGCGGAGGATATTACCCTCAGGTCAAGACCTTCGTGGTAGGGCTTAACATAACATTCGAATAGGAAATCGATAAATATATGAAAATGAAGACAAAAACATATACATTACTGTTCATGCTCGGCGCCTTGTGCTCCTGCAACGATGATTTCCTGGACAGGGCGCCACAAGACCAGCTCACCGACGCCAACTTCTGGCAGAACGAGCAGCATCTTCAGAGCGTAGCCAACACGTTCACGGAATCCCTCCAGGGGAAATACTGGCTGAACATGACCGAAATCATGGCTGACAGCGCACCTTGGGCAGTGACCACAGCTTTCAGGACCATAGGGGCAGGAAACTTCACGACAGAGACATCCCAGATAAACTCCATCTGGGTGGACTGCTACACCAACATCGGTCGTGTGAACTATTTCCTCAACAACTACAACAGGGCCACCTCCGTGAGCGAATCCGTCCGTGAAAGATATGCCGCGGAAGCTTATTTCTACAGGGCATACAACTACTGGATGCTCACGACATATTTCGGAGACGTGCCGTATATCACGGACGAGCTGAACGTGGACTCGCCTGACGTTTACCGCGGAAGGGACGAAAGGTCTTACGTAATAGACCAGATCACGACCGACCTTGAGGACCATTACAGGAATCTTCCGGAATACATAGAAGCAGGATCTGCGGAATTCGGCAGGGTCTCACAGGGTGCCGCCCTGGCCTTGCTCTCCCGTATCTATCTCTACAACGAGAGATGGGCGGATGCGGCTGATGCGGCGGAAAGAGCCATGCAGAACAGCTATTACGACCTGTATGACACCGGCAATCCGGACGAGGACTACGTGAACCTCTTCAATTATACCGGCAGGGCATCCAGGAACGCTGACAACCACGAGGTTATGCTGGCGTTTGTCTACAATTATGATCTCGGAGAAGCCGCAAGGACATCGCACAACCTGTCCAGGGAATGCTGGGTGCCGAACGACTATGCCCGCTTCGTCCCGACAGCAAGCATGGTGGAATGCTACCTTACCGCAGACGGACAGATATGGGACCCGAAGAGCTGCAACAGCTATGAAGAGGTGTTCCAGAACAGGGATCCGAGGATGTGCATGTCCATCCTTGCCCCAGGCACGCAATGGACAGCCACCAGCTCGGAAGATCCGGAAAACACGGACCCGTCCATATACACTTACCCCAAGCTCAACAATACCAGGAACGGGTGCATGACATACACCGGCTACTACATGAGGAAGTATGTGGAGCCGTCCACCGTGGAGTATGTGAGCCATGACGACAACGACATCATCATCCTCAGGTACGGGGAAGTCCTGCTGAATTATGCGGAAGCCAAGATGGAGCTCGGGACCCTCACGCAGCAAGACCTTGACATATCCGTCAACAGGCTCAGGGACAGGGTCGGAATGGTACACATGACCATAGGCAACCTTCCTGCAGGGTCTGACATCAGGACTGAAATACACAGGGAAAGGCGTGTGGAACTGTTCTTCGAAGGCCACAGGTATTTCGATATCATCAGATGGAAGGAAGGCGAACTTCTCGGCCAGGACCTGCTCGGAGTGAACAGGCGCTGGCTAGACCAGGACCGTGTCGTCGCCGACCTGGACGCTCTCACATGGCAGAACAAGGACGGGGAGGAATATCTTCTGCTCGAAACAGGACGCCAGTTTGTGGATCCTCGCCATTATCTGATGCCGATACCTTTCACCCAGTACCAGCTCAACCCGAACCTTCTCCCTAACAATCCAGGATGGTAATGGAAAAGATATTGGCGATAATCGCATCCTTCCTGCTGACGGCAGGAATGGTTTCGGCCCGGTCAGGCGCCGGCGGGAATGACGGTGCCGGAAAAGCCGGGAATGACGGCACGATAACCCTGAGAGTGATGTCCATGAACATCCGTATGGGAGGTGAATATGCAGGATATGAGTCAGGGCCTTTCTCCGAACTCATAAAAGAATATGACCCTGATATCGTATGCTGCCAGGAAGTGGACTACAAGACTGCCAGGAACGGGGGACGTGACTGGCTGAACAGCGTGGCCATGGAGACCGGTATGTTCCCGTTCTATGCATCACGTCCGTATTCCACCGGGAATTTCGGCGTGGCTATCCTCAGCAAATACCCGTTCTTCAAGGCAGAGAAGATCATGAGCGACATCGAAGGCGCGGGAGAACTCCGGCCTACAGGATGGGTGTATATCAGCCTGCCTGACGGGAATACGGTAAGAGTCGCCTCCACCCATCTGGCTCTGGAATCTTCCGAGATCACCATCAGGCACATCGCGGACCTGAACACGAAGATCTTCGCCGAAGACGAAGAGACCCCTACCCTGCTCATCGGTGACTTCAATGCCGATGAAGGCAGCGACCCGATAGTGTATGCGACACGCAAGAGATGGCAGGACATCGGCTCCGGCACAGGTGACACCATCCCTTCCGACGGGCCTACCAGACGTCTAGACTATGTGATGGGCAATCCCCGGGGAAGCTGGAGCAGCACAAGCTACGAGGTGATAGCCAGGCCGGACCTTTCCGACCACTGTTTCATTGTGGCAGATGTAGTATTCACCGCAGAATAAGGAAACATGAAAACAGCAAGATACATATTCCTGCTTGCCGCCGCAGCTGCAGCATTCTCCGGATGCAATGACGGTATTGCTCCGGACTCTCCGGACAACGGCGGCGGAAACGAGGAGGAAGAGACCCCGGTCATTCCTGAGATACCGGATGAGATCAATGAAGAGAATGTCTTCACCGTAGACTTCTTCACAGACCTCGGTTCGGAAGAAAGCTTCTTCGCGACAAGGGACTGGGAAGATGCAGTCAGCCACATTCAGGGACAGGAGGGCAAGGTGCCTGTAGCATACATGTTCGACAGGACCGACTTTGAGACAGGCAAGGCGAACCCTGCCGTACAGATAGCGTACGAGACCGGATACTGGCCGTATTTCGTACAGACCGAAAGCACTTCCGACATCACGGAAGGGACAGGCCTGGTGACTCCATACCAGATAGAGGACTTCGACAGTGTTGTCCCGGGCGAAGGCGTATTCATGTCCGGTGTCACAATCCCGGTACCTCTGGAAAAATCAGTCTACACCGGTATCTACACGACCACTCTGACCGAAGCCGGCCAGTTCAGCGTGATAGCGTCACAATGGACCGGGAGCAGACTCAATTCCGGAGTGACAGTCGGGAAAATCTCGTCGGGAATCAAAGAAGCCGTATCCGAGACCGCCGCGAAAGACTTCCCTTCCCTGAGGCTTTTCTATGCCGGGACCGAAGGCAGTGCATACGACCTGTTCGTCCTCTGCCCCGCTGTATTTGCATGCCGGGAATTCGAGGAAGGAGACGGAAGCGCGCTTCCATACTGGCGCATCCATATCGAGAAAATCTACTGAACATGAAAAGGATATTGATATTGGCAACGGCCGCCATTGCAGGCCTGATGCCGGCGATGGCACAGGAATGTCCCGGTACGGACATCTGCGCCGCACAAGGAAAGGACACACTGAAAGTAATGACCTACAACCTCCGCTTCGGGGAACTTGCCTCAATGTCTGATTTCGCGGACTTCATCAGCTCCGAAGACCCGGACATAGTGGCCCTGCAGGAATGCGACTGGGCCACATACAGGGAAAGGGCGCCCAAGCAGAACGGGGTCAGGTTCGTGAACGAGCTTGCCTGGCGGACAGGAATGTTCGGGCTCTATGGCAAATCCATAGACTACAGGCAGGGGTATTACGGTATCGGGCTGCTCAGCAAATACCCGATAATCAGGTCTGAAAGGATCAGGCTTCCGGATTTCAATGATGACGGAAGCAGGCGCAAGACGGAACCGCGGGTAATGCTGCTCGCTGAAATAGAGCTTCCGTCAGGCCGCACCGTAACTTTCGTTTGCACCCACCTTGAGGTGTCTTCATCGGAAGTAAGGACCATACAGGCCGAATTCATCAACAGGAAGATGGAAGACATATCACCGGCCATGCTCGCCGGGGACTTCAACGCCACCCCGGATTCCCCTGCCATAGCGGAAATCTCCAGGGAATGGACAAATCTCACCAATGACGACTTCACCATCAGCAGTACAAACCCTGTCAAGAAAATAGACTACATATTCGGGAAGTCATCAGGAGGGATGAAAGTGCTTTCGACACGGACATGCTCCGGAATAACGCTTTCAGACCATCTGCCGATAGTATCGGTAATAGAATTTTAGAATCACACATTACACACATTATTAACTTATCAGTTATGAAAAAAATCATTTTGGTCGCTGCAATCGCGGTATTCGCATTCGCAGCATGCAACAAGGACAATGGAAATGAGAATGGCGGCGGGAACACGGTTCTCGAAGCCACATTTGAACTTTCCGGTGAAATAGGGGATCTGACATACGGGGAACCGGTAGCCGTGGAAGGTACACTGACTTCTGCCTCACCTATTGATGCCGTATCATTCACAGGCGTGGACGATGAAGGCAACGCAGTGGGCGAAGAGCAGAAATACGAGGCATCCGGTACTGAGATCAGCGGTGAATTCTTCCCGGACACCAAGGACATGACCCAGCTTCAGGTGACCCTCTATTCAGGCGATGCCAAGGCTTCGTTCAACTTCCCTACAGGGACAGTGACAGGAGATGCCAAAGGTGACGTGTATATCAACAACACCGCACAGTTCATGGCAGACACTCTGGTGTTCACACACGAGAACAGTCCTGAACTCTTCCCGGAAGAAAACACAGGCAACGGCTCTGACACCAAGTCATTCTTCTCCATGCACGGAGTCGAGATCGACGGACAGGTAGAGCACATACTCAGCCTCAACCAGCTGCGTTCCGTTGACGGACAAAATGCAAGCTTCGTATTCTGCAATGTGCTCCAGAACACGGCGAACAAGGGTACCATCACTGGACAGAGGGGATATGCCTTCCAGTATGCCTACAATCTGAGCGGCGGTACCATCGGACGCCAGTGCGATGCATACGAAGTGAACGGCCATGCAATAGTGCCGGACAATACCGACAGGAATTTCGGATTTTCACTGGTGCGCGGGGCATGGTATGAAGGATACGACGCCGACTTCTATACCGCAATAGACAGGATATTCGTCAACATCGGGGAGGCCAACACCAACTACGAGAAGCTCAAGGCATTCTGGCAGCTCGGAGAACTCCAGAGGACATACGACAATGCCACACTCGGAGAGGAAAACGAGCCTACAAACATCGCTACTCAGACTTATCTGCGCCACTACCTTGATGCCGGCACAAAAACGGCAGGAGACGCAAGGGAGAACTTCCGTGCAGGTGACTACATCATCATCCGCAGCCAGAGAGGCACTGCAGAAAACCCTGAGTATTACTACGGTATCATGCAGATCCGCCAGATACCTGACATTACCGGCGTCCTTGATGCCAACGGAGACTTCGACCCTGAGCTGACACCATCACTCTTCCTCAAGCCGTTCTACCTCGACATCAAGACACAGTGTGAAATCCTTGACTGACGTTACAAGAAAAAAGGATAATATATTATGAAGGCACCATTGCATATACTGACCTGTGCAGCTGTCATGATGGCGGCTGCGGGCTGCTGCCGGGAAACCGTGACCGGGGAAATGCTCGAAGCATCGGAAGAAGCGATTGTCCGGTGGGCAGGAACATCCGCTAATATAGAACTCGCCCTCTGCGACAAGACAGACGACGGCAGAGACACTTTCTCGGTCAAGGCAGCTGACGGCGAACTTTCCATCACAGGCAGCAGCCCGTCGGCTATATGCTATGCCTTCAATCTCTATCTGCGTGAAGCATGCAATTCAATGGTCACCTGCAGCGGAGAGCACCTGTCTCTCCCGGGCAGGTGGCCTGATTATAACGTATCCGGAGAATCCCCGTACAGGCTGAGATACTTCCTCAATGTATGCACCTTCGGATATACCGCACCTTACTGGGACTGGGACAGATGGTCCGAAGAGATAGACTGGATGGCCATGCACGGAGTGAACATGCCGCTGGCAAGCGTAGCTTCAGAGGCCATTGCCAGAAGGGTGTGGATGAAACTCGGGCTGACTTCAGAAGAAGTTGATTCGTTCTTCACCGGTCCTGCACACCTCCCGTGGCACAGGATGGGCAATATCAACTCCTTCGACGGGCCGCTTGACGAAGAGTGGCATGAATCCCAGATAGAACTCCAGCACAGAATACTGGACAGGATGCGCTCTCTCGGCATGGAGCCTGTGGCACCGGCATTTGCAGGATTCATACCTCCGGCATTCCTTGAGAAACATCCGGAAATACGGGCCAGCCGCCTCGAATGGGGAGGATTCCCGGAAAAATACAATGTATGCGTGCTTGCCCCGGATTCTCCTTATTTCGAAAAAATCGGGAAAATGTTCATTCAGGAATGGGAAAATGAATTCGGAAAGGCAAAGTACTGGCTGTCCGACAGCTTCAACGAGATGAAACTCCCTGTGGACGAGAACGACACCACGGCCAAGCATGAACTTCTGGCACAGTACGGCAATGCCATCTGGTCTTCCATCCGTGCCGGGGATCCGGATGCGGTATGGGTCACGCAAGGATGGACATTCGGATACCAGCACGACTTCTGGGACAAGGAAAGCCTTCAGGCCCTGCTCTCGGAAGTGCCGGACGACAGACTCATCATAGTGGACCTGGGGAATGACTACCCGAAATGGGTATGGCACACGGAACAGACATGGAAGGTGCATGAAGGATTCTACGGCAAGCAGTGGATATTCAGCTATGTGCCCAATTTCGGAGGCAAGACCCTGCCGACAGGAGACCTGGCCATGTATGCCTCAGCCTCATCCGAGGCACTTGCTTCAGATTACGGCAAGACACTTGCGGGCTTCGGATCCGCACCTGAAGGCATCGACAACAACGATGTTATCTACGAACTCCTCGCAGACATGGGCTGGACAAGGGGAAGCATCGACCTTGACAGCTGGATCGAGGGATATTGCAACGCCCGCTACGGATACAGCGGAGATGAAATGAAAGATGCATGGAAAATTTTCAGGGAAACCGTATATTCGTCATTGTATTCATATCCGAGGTACACATGGCAGACGGTAGTCCCTGACAAGAGAAGAATAAGCGCACACGACATAGACGACGATTTCGGGAAGGCAGTGAAACTCTTCCTGTCCTGCAGCGACAAATGTGCAGGCTCGCCGCTATATGTCGACGACGCCATTGAATTCACGGCTTTCTGGCTCGGAGAACTTGCGGACAGGCATTACGAAAAGTCGCTTGCCGCACTCGGGAGCGGAAAGGACGCGGAGGCTGAAAAGGAGCTCGGGAAGACAATATCCATACTCAGGAATGCAGACAAGCTTCTCGCTGCACATTCTGACAGGAATCTCGGCGACTGGGTATCATACGCGCGCGGATGCTCCGAAGACAAGGACATGCAGGACAAGTATGAAGCAAATGCCAAAAGGCTCATCACCACATGGGGCGGATGGCAGGAGGACTATGCGGCGCGCTACTGGTCCGGACTGATATCCGACTACTATATACCGCGGATCGAACTCTGGCACGGGACAAGGGATGCAGGACTTCTTGACAGATGGGAAGAAAAATGGATACAGACACCATATAATGCAGACCCACAGCCGTTTGCCAATCCCCTGAAGGCAGCGGGGAAGCTTCTTGAGACAACAGAATAAAAATTTTTCCAGACACATAATTATAATGAATACCAGAACTATACTGACATTAGCCATCACCTCTGCATTTTTCCTGTGCAGCTGCATGGCAGAAGACAGTGCCGTGAAGACGGACTTTTCACTGAACGAACAGGAGAAAGCGGCGGAAGCCCTTGTAGCCCGTGTGACCGGCGGACATGCGGAAGACTTTGCTGTCAAGATCACAGAGACCAGGAAAGACGGCAGGGACTGGTTCTCGTACTACGCCGGGAAAAACGGGAAGATCGTCCTTGAGGGCAACAACGGCATCAGCGTGGCAAGCGCCCTCGGAGACTACCTCAAGGACCGCTGCGGCTGGCACTTGAGCTGGTGCGGGTCGGACACGGCCCTGCCGGAAGTGCTGCCGGTCCCTGAAGACACGGTGTCCAGGACATCCCCGTACAAGTACAGATATTACCTGAACTACTGCACATTCAACTATACCATGAGCTGGTGGGATGAAGAAAGATGGCAGAAGGAGATAGACTTCATGGCACTCAACGGTATCAACATGCCTCTGGCGGTGACCGGACAGAACACCGTATGGCAGAAAGTCTACAGGCGCCTCGGCTTCACCGATGAGGACCTGGAGTCATTCTTCAGCGGGCCGGCATATTTCAACTGGTTCTGGATGGGCAACCTCGACGGATGGGGCGGACCCCTTCCTCAGAGCTTCATCGACAGGCATGAGGAGCTGCAGAAATACATTCTTCACGCTGAAAGGTCCCTCGGCATGACGCCGGTGCTGCCGGCCTTCACAGGACATGTGCCTCCTGCCTTTGAAAAGAAATTCCCGGACGCCCATATCAGGAAGACAGACTGGGTGAATTTCCCTGAGGTATCCATCCTCGATCCCGATGAAGAACTGTTCGGCGAAATCGGGAAAATGTTCATTGAAGAACAGACGGCATTGTACGGGACCAACCATTACTACACTGCAGACACATTCAACGAGAACCTGCCTCCGACAAACGATCCTGAATTCCTCGGGAAAATCAGCGGGAAGGTCTACCAGTCCATGGCATCGGCCGACCCGGAAGCGACATGGGTGATGCAGGGATGGCTTTTCTACCATGAACGTGAATTCTGGGGAGACAAGGAAATCAAGGCACTTCTCGGTGCGGTGCCGGATGACAGGATGCTTATTCTGGACCTCTGGAGCGAGAGATATCCGGTATGGAGCCGGACAGATGCGTATTACGGCAAACCGTGGATATGGTGCATGCTCCACAACTTCGGGCAGAACATCACCATGTCAGGCAATGCATCCAGTGTGGCCGAAGGGCCGGCAGCTGCACTCAGAGACCCGGCTGCAGGGAAATTCATGGGTATCGGGCTTACCATGGAAGGGATAGAGCAGACTCCTGTCATGTATGCGCTCATGCTGGAAAATGTCTGGAGGGACACCCCGATAGACAAAGACGAATTCATACATGAGTATTTCGGCAACCGTTACGGACAGGATGACCCAAGAGCCTTCAAGGCATGGAAAATCCTCTTCGGGTCAGTGTTCGAGAATACTCAGAACAACGGCGGGCCGGAATCCATCATCACAGGAAGACCTACATTCAAGAAAAATCCCGGGGGCACCACCACGACCAGGCTGCATTATGACAACTCGGATCTCACGGAAGCCTGGGACCTGCTTGTCTCCGCTGCGGATTCACTCGGAGACAGGGACGGGTACAGGTATGACATCGTGGACATCACTCGTCAGGTGCTTGCGAACCACGCCTCAGACGTTCAGCAGAAGGCCGCGGCAGCATACCACAGGAAAAACCTGCCGGAATTTGAAAAATACGCGGCAGAGTTCCTTGCACTCATCGATGACATGGACAGGCTGCTCGCTACAAGAAGCGAATTCCTGCTCGGCAGATGGCTCGAAGCGGCAAAACACATGGGTGCCACGCCGGAAGAAAAGGCCCTGTACGAACATAACGCCAGGAACCTGCTGACCCTCTGGGGCAACCGCGAATGTTATCTCCACGACTATGCATGCAGGCAATGGTCCGGCATGATGTCAGGCTTCTACCGCCCAAGATGGGAAATGTTCTTCGACACGGCAACGGAAGCCCTCCGCTCCGGCAAAGAAATGGACGGGAAGGCCTTCGAAGAGAAATGCAAGGACTGGGAATGGGAATGGAAGGAAAGCTCAGAGAGCTATCCTTCCACACCTTCAGGAGACGAAATAGAAGAATGCAGGCACATATATGAAAAATATCGTAGTAGCATCTGACTCCTTCAAGGGGTCACTGACTTCGGAAGAAGTTGCGGAAGCCGCAGCTGAAGGCATCAGGGCGGTATTTCCGGAATGCAATGTCACCAGGATATGCATAGCTGACGGCGGCGAGGGCACGACAGAAGCCCTCGTCAGGGCGCTCGGCGGAGAATCCGTACAGGTGGATGTCCATGATCCCCTGATGCGTCCGATGAAGGCGACCTACGGAATTACAGGCCACGGCCGTACCCTGCCGGACGGCAGTTGTGCAGGCAGGACAGCCATCATGGAGATGTCTGCGGCAAGCGGACTCCCCCTGCTTGCCCCTGAAGAGCGCGACCCGATGAAAACCACCACATTCGGGACAGGAGAGATGATCATGGATGCATACCGGAGAGGATGCACCCGCTTTCTGCTCGGAATAGGAGGCAGCGCTACCAACGACGCCGGCACGGGGATGCTCTCCGCACTCGGGGCAAGATTCCTCGACAAGGACGGGAACATACTGGAAGGCACAGGGGAAAACCTGGCCAGGATGACAGCCGTGGACATGAGCGGAGTGCCGGAGGGTATAATCAAGGCCTGGTTCGACGTGGCATGCGATGTTGACAACCCTTTCTGCGGGCCGGAAGGTGCAGCATATATTTTCGCTCCGCAGAAAGGAGCGGGGCCTGACACGGTAAGGCTTCTCGACAAGGGCATGGAATCATTTGCCGAAATGACACGGAAAGTGTGCGGACAAGACATAAGGACAATGAAAGGGGCCGGAGCTGCAGGCGGACTTGGAGGAGCCCTGGCGGCATATCTCGGTGCAAGGCTTGTCCCGGGGTCGGAAATGATACTCGATGCCGTCGGCTTTGACAGCCTGGCAGCCGGTGCAGACCTCGTGATCACGGGAGAAGGCAGGATAGACAGGCAGACTTCCATGGGAAAGGTGCCTTCGGCTGTCCTGAAACGGGCTTCGGCACTTGGAATCCCGGTAATAGCCATAGCAGGCTGCATCGGGGAAGACATGGAGACAAGCCAGGGCTTCGCCGCCGTATTCCCTGTCACCCCGTACGGTATGGACAAGGATGAAGCGATGAGACCGTCCACCTCTTCCGCAAATGTAAGAAGGACAGTGCACCAGATAATGAACGTCATCAGGATTTCCGGAAATGAGTAGCACCATAGGGGCACTGATCGGACTGACAGTCGCGATAGTGCTGATCATCAGAAAAGTATCTCCGTTCTACAGCATGCTTGCCGGGGCTGTCGCCGGAGGGCTGCTTTCAGGCTTCGGGCTTGAAGGCACGGTGGAGGACATGATATCGGGAGTGAAGGACATCACTCCGGCTATTCTAAGGATACTGGCGGCAGGAGTGCTTTCAGGATCCCTGATAGTCACAGGAGCAGCCTCGTCCATCTCTGACACGATCATGAGGAAGCTCGGCAGCAAGTCGGTCTACATGGCCCTGGCACTGCCTACAATGATACTTTCAGCCGCAGGCGTATTCATAGACGTGGCTGTCATCACAGTCGCACCGGTCGGTCTGATGCTCGGGAGAAAGGCCGGCATCTCCAGATCCGCAATGCTGCTGGCGATGATAGGCGGAGGCAAGTGCGGCAATGTCATTTCCCCGAATCCCAACACGATAATAGCCGCGGAAAACTACGGTGCTCCCCTGCCCTCTGTCATGGGAGCCAACATAATAGCTGCAGCCGCAGGACTTCTGGTCACAGTGTTCGTCATCCTTCCGCTTGCGGAGAAGTTCCTGGGCAAGGGAGAGGCAGGATATGATGCGGACAACAGCGATGAAGGGACAGACACAAGGCTGCCCTCCTTCATTGCAAGCATATCCGGGCCAGTGGTGGCAATCGTCCTCCTTGCCCTCAGGCCGCTTACAGGAATAGTGATAGATCCTCTTCTGGCCCTGCCCGCAGGAGGTATTGTGGGGATACTTGCCACAGGCAACCTCAAGAAGACAGGAGAATGCCTGGTCTACGGCCTTGACAAGATGTCAGGCGTAGCTGTCCTGCTTGCAGGCACCGGAGCCATAGCAGGCATCATCACGGCTTCAGACATCAAGGACACTGTCATAGGCATGCTGTCAGGATGGAGCATGGGCGGACTGTTCATGGCACCTCTTTCAGGCATACTTATGTCGGCGGCGGCAGCCTCCACCACCGCAGGCGCCACAATCGCATCCGCGTCTTTCGCCCCTACGGTACTCGCCGCAGGCGTAAGTCCGGTGTGGGGTGCCGCCATGACCAATGCCGGAGCTACGGTACTCGACCACCTTCCGCACGGTTCATTCTTCCACGCGACAGGAGGCTCCGTAGGTATGGGCATCAAGGAGCGGCTCAGGCTTATTCCGTATGAAAGCATGACAGGACTCACCTTGTGTGCAGTCAGCACATTATGCGCGATAATATGAAGAATCTGTTTAAAATAAGCGCTGTCACGGCAGCAGGCATTCCTGCAGTACTGACAGCGGCAGGACAGGGAAGGCAGACGGGTGAGGCAGTGTCCGCCCCGGCAGAAGACAGGCTTCCCGACATAATAATGATAATGACGGACCAGCAGAGGGGCGATGCCATGGGGTGTACGAGCGGAGGACTTGTAATCACACCGAACATCGATTCCCTGGCCGCATCAGGATATCTCTTCACCTCGGCCTACTCGTCTGCACCGAGCAGCACACCCGCCAGGGCCGGGCTGCTGACAGGATGCTCGCCGTGGAGGCACGGAATGCTGGGATACGGCAACCAGGCAGAAAAATACCCGTATGAGATGCCGTCCATGCTCAAGGATGCCGGATATGCAGCCCTTGCGGTCGGCAAGATGCACTATTATCCCCAGGACAATACACACGGCTACGACGTGGTCCTGTACGACGAAAGCGGGAGGCACACTACGGAATATTTCGAAAGCGACTACCGGAAATGGTTCTACAGCAGGCATTTCGGAGAAAATCCGGACAAGACAGGCATCACATGGAACGAGCACAGGGCTGCCGCATACAAGCTTCCCGAGGAAGTGCATCCCACACGCTGGACAGGGGATATGGCGGTGGAGATGATAGAGGGCTACAGCTCTGACAAGCCGCTTTTCCTGAAAGTGTCGTTCGCAAGGCCTCACAGCCCGTACGATCCTCCGCAGCGATGCCTTGACATGTACCGCGGACGCACAGCCCCGGCCCCGTACACAGGCAGCTGGGAGCCTGAAGAGTGGAGTGTGCGGAAAGATCCGGCATCCGACAAGTCGGCATATATCGGCAATTTCGGGGCAGAATACGCCATGAATTCGAGAATACACTACTATGCAGGCATCACATTCATAGACGAGCAGATAGGGCGTATAATCGAGGCTCTGAAAAAGAAGGGGATGTATGAAAATTCCATCATCATATTCATCTCTGACCACGGGGACATGCTCGGAGACCATTATCTCTGGAGGAAGACTTACGCCTACGAAGGCTCATCCGCAATCCCGTTCATACTCAAGGTACCTGAAGACTATGAGACGGTCCTGCCTGCCGGAAGTCCTGTCGATGCGCCTGTAGAGCTGAGGGACGTGCTTCCGACATTCCTTGAAGTTGTGGGGACCGGCCGTCCGGAAGGTATGGACGGAATGTCGGTACTGCCTCTCATCAGGCAGGAAAATCCGGTGTGGAGAAAATACATCGACCTGGAACATGCCCGTATCTACTGGGACGGCAACAGCTGGACAGCCCTTACAGACGGACATGTAAAGTATATCTGGCACTGTGCAATCGGGAAGGAGCAGCTTTTCGACCTTGACAAGGACCCGGGAGAGACGCAAGACTTGTCATCAGACCCGTCTTATGCCAGCACCCTGGAGGAAATGCGCTCCGCGATGGTAAGGCACCTGTCCGAGAGAGGCCCGGGATGGGTGCAGGACGGGAAACTTGTAGTCCGCAAGGTAAAGGAGGTTTACGGTCCTAATTTCCCGGGGCACCGCAATCATGAATGAAAGCACGCAGGAAGCGATAATGTACGCCTAATGTACGCTACCCATAAAAGAATGATAAAAATAGGAAAGTCGGCATAAAAAAACTATATTTGCAATTAAACAAAAACATTTAAGACAGATGAAAAAATTTATTTTGATTGCGGCACTGGCACTTGGCGTGGCATTTGCTGCAGCAGCACAGCCTAAGGCTATCGGTGTAAGATTCGGATACGCCGCAGAAATAAGCTATCAGCACAACGTGAACGGAGCTGACTTCGTGGAGGCAAACCTCGGATCTCTCGGGTTCTGGGGCCTCGACGTTTCATCCACATATAACTTCATGATCGCACAGCCTGCATGGACGGACAGAGGAGAATGGGGTTTCTATGCAGGACCTGGTCTTGCACTCGGATTTTTCCACGGCACAAGCATAGCGGTGCAGGGACAGGTAGGTCTTGAATACACATTCTGGTTCCCTCTCCAGCTTGCCATAGACCTCAAGCCTCAGATAGGTGTCCAGATCTGGGACGGCGGTGCCGGATTCTGGCGCGGAGGACTTTACGGATTTGCGCCTTGCCTATCAGTAAGATACAGTTTCTAGGGAATGCTGCACATGCGTGCATAGCGGTATTCCGCAATATAACAAGACATGAACTGACCTGGAAAGACACGGTCAGTTCTTTTTTCTTTTACAAAACCGATATAAACAAGATGAAAAGGATTTCAGCCCTGATAGTTCTCCTTGTGGCAGGCTGCACAGCACTTTCGGCACAACCGCGCGCCCTGGGAGGAAGAATAGGAATGACAGGATTCGATGTAAGCTACCTGCACACTGTCGGGAAGAAAAATTTCATAGAGACAGACCTGAGCCTTGATTTCGGCTATGCCGGCAGCGGGGCGCCGGGATTCAAGGCTACCGGGATATACAATTTCGTGGTGGCACGCCCGGCATGGACAGACAAGGGAAGCTGGGCTCTGTACACAGGCCCCGGGCTGTCGCTCGGATATGTACAGGACAAAGTCGTCTACAAGAGCGGGAATCTGCGGTATCACCCCAATGACTATGGTTTCATGCTGTCACTGGCAGTACAGGCAGGTCTGGAATACACATTCTGGTTCCCTCTCCAGATAGCAGTGGACCTGAGGCCGCAGTTCGGCATGCACATAAACGACGGCATTTCCAGACGTATAGACAATTACACTGACCGGATAGACTATAAAGGCAAGGCCGGATACTACAACAACGGATGGTTCGGCTTCGTGCCTACCGTCTCCGTTCGCTACCGGTTCTGATATAGCGGGCAGAATCCGCAGGCACACGTACTACGGATTCATCAGATCGACATTGACAAAACCGTTTATTTCCTTCAGCAGCTCTACAGATGCCAGCGCCCGTGAGTGCAGACTTTCCAGAGCTGCAATATCGTTTTCTACAGCAGGATTCCGGGGAAAATCATCCCTGATCCGCTTCATTTCCTCAACGGCAGTCTCGGCCGCCATCATGAAGGCGTTCATGGCATCACCGAAGCAAGCCTGCTGACGCAAAGATACACCCAGATCAAACCATTCTGTCGGCGACCCGGGTGTATCATTCATTTCACAACAGTATTTCATTCTGTCCATAACAATCGTTGAAACAGCGGAGACGGTGTGCCCCATAACCGGCTGTCTGCCGTGTTCTTTCGGGTCACACCTGCCTCTCCTGCCCGACTAGACAAGGCCGGAGAATCCCATGAATGCCATGGCAAGGATACTTGCCGTAACGAGAGCAATAGGAATACCCTGGAAAGGCTTCGGAACCTTGTTAAGAGCTATCTGCTCACGAAGACCTGCGAAAAGAATCATGGCCAGGCCGAAGCCGAGAGAGGTGGCGAAAGCAAACACTACTGACTCGCCGAGATTCAGCATGTGTGGCTCGCCTCCGTATGTAAATTCCTTGGTCACGACCATGAGGGCGACACCCAGGACGGCGCAGTTCGTGGTGATAAGGGGCAGGAAAATACCCAGTGCCTGATAAAGCGAAGGACTCACTTTCTTCAGCACAATCTCCACCATCTGCACGAGGGCGGCGATGATAAGGATGAATGCAATCGTCTGCATGAACTCGATATGCAGCGGCACCAGCACATAATACTGGAAAAGATATGTCACAAGTGTGGCAAGAGTGATGACGAAGCATACGGCCCCGGACATTCCGGTCGCGGTGCTCAGCTTGTTTGACACACCCAGGAACGGGCAGATACCCATAAACTGGGAGAGCAGGATATTGTTTACGAATATCGCTGATATTATGATCAATATATACTCCATAATTGTCGTGGTTTAGTCTGGTTTACTCTCCCTTTTTGGCTGTAATCTTACGGAAAAGGACAATAAGATAGGCAAGGGCCATGAATGCGCCCGGAGCCAGCACGAACACCAGGATTCCGTCTCCGGAAATGAACTTGAATCCGAAAGCCGAACCGCTGCCGAGAATTTCCCTTACAAGGCCGAGCAATGTCAGGGCGAACGTGAACCCTATTCCGATACCCAGTCCGTCACAGGCGGAATCCACTACACCGTTCTTGTTGGCGAAGGCCTCGGCCCTGCCCAGGACAATACAGTTCACCACAATCAGCGGGATGAACAGTCCCAGCGTCTCATAAATGTCCGGAGTATAGGCCTGCATGACGAACTGCAGGATTGTAACGAATGCGGCGATGATGACGATATATGCCGGTATGCGCACCTTGTCCGGAATATAAGGCGCGGCAGCCGAAATCGCCATATTCGAAAGTACGAGCACGAAAAGCGTCGCAAGTCCCATGCTCATACCGTTGATGGCTGAGGTAGTGGTCGCAAGCGTAGGACACATGCCCAGCAGAAGGGAGAATGTAGGGTTCTCCTTTACAAAACCTTTTGTTATAAGCTGAATTTTTCCCATAATCTATTCTCCTTGTTAGTTTTCCGCAGTTTCCTCCATTTCCGTTGTCGTGGAAGTCCCGGCTGCAGCAATGGCATCGAAAACGGTCACTGCAGCCTCTACGGCACTTACATACGCCCTGGAAGTAATCGTGGATGCGGTGATGGCATCTATGTCGCCGCCGTCCTTCTTCACCGAGAGTTTCTTTTCGGAAGGATTGAAATTCCTGAACTGATCAGCAAATTCAGGCTCAGTACATTTGGCTCCGAGGCCCGGAGTCTCGGACTGTGAAAGCACCGTCGTATTGTACACTACCCTGTCGGCGGTCATTCCCACCATCAGGGCTACAGGGCCGCCATAGCCTACGGATGAAGTGTTGATGGCATATCCTACAGGTACGCCGTCCTTGCTGACTACATAATATGAATACTCCTTGCCGCCGACCTCTATGGTGCAACTCACCGGTTCGCCTTCGAACTCAGGGACAACCTGCGCGATGGCGTTGGTGGTCTTTGCGCGTGCAGCCGCATCTATCGGCTCCTTGGTCACGGCATAGACTGCTGCAAGCAGGGCAGAAGACACTATGCAGACTGCGAAAAGACAGAGTGTCATATTCTTGAATGATGATTGTACCGCCATGGTCAAGCCCTCCCGAATTTCTTTTGTTTGCAGAATTTGTTTATAAGCGGAACCGTAGAGTTCATGATGAGGATTGCGAATGACATTCCCTCAGGATATGAACCGAAATACCTTATCAGCATCGTGATAATACCGATTCCGACACCGAATATGATTCCGCCCTTGTCACTCATCGGCGAAGTCACGTAATCGGTAGCCATGAATACCGAACCGAGAAGGACACCTCCGGTCAGAAGGTTGAACAGCGGATCGGTGTACTGGGACGGGTCGATAAGCCAGAATATTCCTGAAAATACGGCCACCGTCACAAGTATGGAAAGGGTGATATACGGTCTGACGACTTTCCTGGCAAGCATGTAAATGAATCCTATGATGACAGCCAGGGCCGAAATCTCACCGGCTGAGCCTCCGATATTCACGAAAAGCATCTGGAGATATGAGAAATCGTTGGCAGAGAAAATCTGGTCGAGTGTCTGGCCCTGCATGAGGCCTTCCTTCACGATTCCCAGAGGTGTGGCTCCGGTGACAGCATCGGCTCCGCCGAGAAAGCCCTTGGTCCCTCCCCATGTAGTCATGATGGCAGGGAACGAAATCAGAAGGAACACACGTCCCGTGATGGCAGGATTGAACACATTCTGCCCCAGACCGCCGAAAGTCATCTTGGCCACGCCGATAGCCACTATGGCGCCGATCATGGCTACCCACCACGGGGCTGCAGGCGGAAGGTTCAATGCCAGTATGATACCTGTCACCACCGCAGACATGTCGCCGATGGTGGAAGGTTTCCTGAGAAGATATTTCGTGATAAGGTATTCAAGCAGGACGCAGAATACGACACTGCTTGCAAGTATTGCCACTGCCGACCAGCCGTAATAGAGTATGGAGACTATCACGGACGGCAGGAGCGCAATCACCACATCCGTCATCAGGCTGCGGGTGGAAGTCCTGGTGTGGATATGCGGTGACGGTGAAACCAATAGTTTGTTCATCTTCGTTTATCTGTTTAATGTTCTTATCTGTTTCATTTCTTTGGAGCGGTCCTGCTTCTGATGATCTTTATGACATCGCCCTTGGCAATGCGGATCATATCGAGCAAAGGTATGTTTGCAGGACATGAATAGAGGCAGCAGCCGCATTCTATGCAGTCCTGTACTGCGTTCTGCTCCAGTTCGTCCATCATGCCGTTGCGCGCGAGCTTGTTCAGAAGGAACGGTTCGAGACCCATAGGGCAGGCCTCGGCACATCTTCCGCAGCGGATGCAGTTCGTCTCAGGCTGCCTCCTGGTCTGTTCCTCTGTCAGGAAAAGGACTGAAGAAGTCCCTTTCAGAGTAGCCGCATCCATGTTAGCTATGGCCTTTCCCATCATAGGACCGCCGCTTATGGCCTTGGCTGCATTCTCAGGCACGCCTCCCAGATAGTCTACAATATAGGACAGAGGTGTGCCGACGCGTACAAGCAGGTTGCTCTGCTTCGGGAAACATTCTCCTGTCACTGTGACTGTATTGTCTATCAGCGGCCTGTTTTTCTGGACAGCGTCATACACCGCCAGGGAAGTGGCTACGTTCTGTACCACCGCACCCACATCTATAGGAAGCCCCATTGACTTCACCTGCCTGCGGGTTATGGCCTCTATCAGCTGCTTCTCACCGCCCTGAGGATATTTCTTCTTGAGAGTCATGACCTCTATTCCGGAATAATCCGGAGAACCTGCCGCCAGGGAAGCCGCCGCCTCTTTCATCCTGGCGATGGCTTCAGGCTTGTTTTCTTCTATTCCTATCACAACCCTGTCCACACCGAGCACTTTTTTCATAAGGGCAGCACCGACTACTATCTGGCTGCTTTTCTCCAGCATGATACGATAGTCGGAAGTAAGGTACGGTTCGCACTCCGCCCCGTTCAGGATGAGAATGTCGGCTTTCTTGTCGGGCGGAGGACAAAGCTTCACGTTCGTAGGGAATGTGGCGCCTCCAAGACCGACGACTCCGTTGCTCTTGATCCTGCCGGTTATGAATCCGGGGTCTTCAGGAATGGCCGTTACCAGTGTGTCCGAAGTGTCTATTCCGTCCATCCACTCGTCCGGTTCCGTCTCTATCTCGACATGGATTACAGGTATGCCGGCCAGATCCTTGCGGAGTCCCACCGATTTCACCGTACCCGTCACCGAAGAATGCACGTATGCGGAAATGAAACCTGTCGGCTCGCCTATGACCTGTCCTGTCTTCACCCTGTCACCTGCAGCCACGACAGCCTTTGCAGGACCGCCCAGATGCTGCGCCATGGATATGTATACTGTTTTCGGAGTAGGGAGGACCTCTATCGCGCAACCTGCCGATATCTTCTTGTCATCCGGATGAACTCCACCTATTGAAAATGTCTTCTTCATAGTCTACTCCTCCTTTTTCTCTGTACTTTGGGTTGCAGAAGATTTTTCAGCCGCAGGGGCCTCTGCCTTTACTGCCGGCTTTTCAGCCTCAGGAGCCGGTTTCACGACAGCAGCCGCAGGCTTAGGAGCCTCTTTCTTCTCCGGCTTAGGTGCAGGTGTCGGGAAATTCACGTCATGGATAGCCCCTGTAGGACATTCGGCCACACATTTCCTGCACAGCTTGCATTTGTTGAAATCAATATATGCCACATTGTGCTCTACCGTAATGGCTCCGAACGGGCATGCCTTGGCACATTTCCCGCATCCTATGCAGGCGGATGAGCAGGCCTTGCGCGCTGCAGCCCCCTTCTCCATGTTTACGCATGAGACGAAAACGCGCCTGTTCTTAGGCCCCTTGTTCCTGAGTTCGATGATTTTCTTCGGACATGCCCTGGCACATGCGCCGCAGGCCGTACATTTCTCTTCATCCACTACAGGAAGTCCGGTTTCAGGATCCATGGAAATGGCACCGAACTGGCAGGCAGCCACACAGTCCCCGCAGCCGAGACAGCCGTAGAAACACCCTGTGTCACCGCTGTAAAGGGCAGCCTTCACCCTGCAGGACTTCAGTCCGTCATAATCATTCACCACCGGTCGTTTGGCACAGGTACCGTTACAACGGACGACAGCCACCATGGGTGCTTTCTCTTTCACTTCGAGCCCCAGGACGGCTGCCACTTTCTTCATAACTTCGTTGCCTCCTACCGGACAGTAGTTGTTGTCCAGATTGGCCGCTTCCACGCAGGATTGGGCGAAAGCCCGGCATCCGGCAAAACCGCAGCCGCCGCAATTGGCTCCAGGCATTACCTTTTCCACTTCGTCGATTCTCGGGTCTTCCTCTACCTTGAACTTGTTAGCCACAAGGTAAAGGACTACAGCGAGCAGGACTCCCAGGACGGTAATTGCCACAATAGTCCAGATAATTGTTGCAGTCATTATAATTCAGGTTTAAAATTAGTCAAATGTACCGATATGTGGTCACCTTATGTAAAACACGAAATCCTTCGACAGACGGTCCCTGAAGATGTAAATCAACAGGTAATAAAGCACTACGCCGGCAATCGCCCCCAGTCCCGCATAAACTTCGTGCACGGTAACGGACGACAAAGATAATATTAAAATCATTAAAATGAACAAAGGAATCACATAAGATATCCAAACAGCTTTCAACCCCATGGATTTTTTGAGGACTACCTCCACCTCGTCTCCGGGACTGTGCTCCGAATACGGGTCTGTCGGGACCTCTATCGTCTTGATTTTCGATTCGGAAAGTCCGCACATACCCTTGGCATGGCAGGCGGCACAGGCAGAAGTCGAAACAATCTCCACTATCGTGGATTCAGGTGTGACCGATACGATCCTGCCTTTGTGGGAAATTTCATTTCTGGACATTATATATGTGGTTTCGTTTTATTTCCTGACAAGTGAAGAGAACGGGTGCTTGAGTCCGGACCAGTCCGTAATCCTTCCGGAAGCCACTCCTACCAGAATCGGGGCTTCGAACAGGACCGGTATGCGGTTCCCGTCATCGGTTATCCATACAGAAAGATCCTCATCTCCGGTAAAGACATTGCCGGAGATAAGTTTTACGGAGAACTTTATCGTCTTGACCGTACCCACTCCCCTGACCTTGATTGTCTCTGGCCCGCGGAGGATGAAATATACATTGTACACGTCATCGTCGATGGCGAATGTCATCGGGTATTTCCTGTCCGGCTCCACTGAGGCAAAATCCATATTCCGTGCGAAGTAGAAAAGCGCCGGCAGATCGAACGTGCAGGCGTTCAGCGGCAGCTCCACGGAACGGTCACCATCGCTTGAAGTGTACACTTCGGCCATAATATGGTCATCCGAAAGCCCGTCACGCCGGTAGACATAAGTGTTTCTGGCGACATACTTGCCTTCATGGGTGTCCCTTGTGAACCGGAGAGGCTTCAGTCCGTCGTACGTAAACCAGGACTGGAAATTTTCGCGGACAGGGAAGAAAAGGTCATAAAGCCGTGTCGTCCTCCCATAAACCATGCAATGGAAAGCCTTGGTACCGTTGACCCTCAGTGTATCCAGGACGATATTGGCCCAGCCGACATCGGAATCTATCGCTCCCCATTCGTAATGTATGGAAAACGAGAATTTCTCCCCTGCCTGGTATGCAAGGGAATCTCCGTCCGAAATGTCTGACACAGGGACACAACCGCCTTCCGACCATGACCTGGTCTGTCCGGAGAGTCCGTATGACAGAAGGATGCAAACGCAGCCGGTTATGATTTTCAGATACATAATCAGAAATCCGGATTGTCGAATTCAGAACTTGAAGAAGGCTGGAAACCGCCCGTATTCAGATCGGTGCGGACCTCGTTCATTATGGATGAGACAGAGACGAAGGACTGGGCCACCATGGCGTCGGCATTGTCTATGAAACGCACTTCCGAAGCCCTGAAGGTCAGAGGTATATCACAGATTTCACCGTTCCTGTGCTTGGCTATGATAAGATCCGTCTTTCCTATCTCGGAGGAATCCTCGTTCAGTCCCTGGTAATCGTAGCGGTGGATGAAAAGCACCATATCGGCGTCCTGCTCTATGGAACCGGACTCGCGCAAGTCACTTAGCAAAGGACGGCTGTTGCTTCCCTGACGCTTCACGGCGTCACGGCTGAGCTGTGACAGGGCAATGATAGGCACATTCATTTCCTTGGCCGTAGCCTTCAGCATCCGGGAAATGGCGGCCACCTCCTGCTCCCTCATTCCCTTGAGTTCGGCAGGTCCCTGCATAAGCTGAAGATAGTCCACTATGACCAGACGGACGCCCTTCTGGTTCACGAGCCTTTTCACCTTTGAACGAAATTCCATGACCGGAAGCGACGGGGTGTCATCAATATACAGGGGGGCCTTGGCCAGATCTTTCAGTTTTTCCTCCAGCTGCACCCACTCGTACGGAGCCAGCTTGGTACCGCCCTTTATCTTGTCCGCGGAAAGTCCCGTCTCTGAAATCATCATTCTCATGGCCAGCTGTATGGCAGGCATTTCCAGAGAAAAGAAAGCCACAGGCATGTGATGGTCGACAGCCGCATTTCTCGCCACGTTCATGACGAACGCGGTCTTTCCCATCGAAGGACGGGCTGCCACAATGATAAGGTCGGAAGGCTGCCATCCGAAAGTGACCTTGTCCAGTGAAGGGAAACCGGAAGGCACTCCGCTGAGTCCTGTGGATGCCTGGAGTTTCTCTATGGTGGATATGGCCTGGTTTATCACGGAGCCGATTTCCTGGACGTCCTTCTTCACATTGTTCTGTATGGCTGCGAATATCTTCGTCTGAGCCATGTCGATGAGCTGGTCCACGTTGACACTGTCATCGTATGAATTTTTCAGGATGTCGTATGAGGCTGTTATCAGCTCCCGCTGTATACACTTCTGCTTCAGTATCTTGATATAATACTCTATATGTGCCGCAGCCCCCACCTTCTGGGTAAGCACGGCCAGAGCCTGAGCGCCTCCGACTATGTCGAAGTTCCCCTGTTCCTTGAGTTTCTGGGAGACTGTCAGGAGATCCACGGAAGAATGCTCGTTCACCAGGGCGACTATCGCCTGGTATATCATCCTGTGCTTCTCATTGTAGAATGCAGAAGGCGTGAGCTCCTCCACCGAATCGTCCACACAGCTCGGTTCGATGAGGAGGGCTCCTATGACAGCTTCTTCAACGTCAAGAGCTTGAGGCGGTCTGTTGCCCATCTCAAGCCCTAGAGTATCAAGGTTGACAGAAGTATTTTTTCTGGAATATCTTCTTTTTCCCTCGTCAGCCATAAAGGAACGTGAATTCGATGAAATAAATGAAATGAATTTAAGAGAATTACCTCTATAGAGGACGAAGTCCGGCGTAAGTTCTCCCCTACGCAGGGGAGAATTTAAGAGGGGTGACACGAAAAAGGAAAGGGATTTCGAAGAAATCGTAACGTCAGTTCGATGGAATCTCTGATATTGAACAGAATAATTCGTCGAACTGACGTTAAAGGATATTTATTCGAAGTCCGGATTGACCAGAATCCTTCCGCAATATTCGCAAATTATCATCTTCTTGTTCGTGGAGATGTCGATCAGCCTCTGTGGAGGAATGGAGTTGAAACAGCCTCCGCATGAGTCTCCGTTGAATACCGACACCACAGCCAGATGATTGTTGCAGCTCTGTCTGATCCTTTCGTATGCGCTCATGGTCCTTGCGTCTATCTTCTCGGCGCAGGCATCCCTTCTGGCGCGCAGTTTTTCCTCTTCGGCGGAAGTGGACTCCACTATGGTCGCCAGTTCGGTGTTCTTGGCCTTGAGGTCCTCGTTCTTGACGTCCATTTTTTCCTTTATGGCCTCAAGTTCGGACTTCTTGTTCGCGATTTCGGTCCTGGACTCGTCGATATTCTTCTGGGCGATAGCCTTGAGAAGGTCCTGGTTCTCGATTTCCTTGTTCAGGGAATCATATTCGCGGCTGTTTGCCACATTGTCCAGCTGGGAACGGTATTTCTCGAGCTGGGACTCGCATTCCACGATATTGTGCTTGGACTCGGCTATTTTTGCGTTGAGTTCTTCTATCTGGGCGGAAATATTGGCTGATTTCCCCTTAAGTTCCGAAATCTCGTTCTCGAGGGACTCCACTTCGAGAGGAAGCTCTCCCCTGAGCTGAAGTATCTTGTCTATCGCCGTGTCCGCCTGCTGGAGTTCATACAAGGTCTTGAGTTTCTCCTCGACACTCAAGTCTGAATCGGCGAAGCTCTTCTGGATGGACACGAACGTTTCCCTCTGATCTATAGGGGTTTCGATTTTTTTCGTCTTTTTAGCCATATCGCTTAAAAATAATATATCGGGTTACTATTTACAATTCCGGTCATACGGACTGCAAAGTTAGGAAAATTTTTCTTTAACAATGAAAATAAAATGGGAACAATATATTTCTCGCCTTCATAATGGCCGATATCCATGATCATGAAATCCGGTCCCGTAAAGAAATGATGGTAGGAAACGTCTCCGGTAATGTACAGATCCGCCCCGGCACGGATGGCTGACTGAATCAGTGATGATCCGGAACCTCCGCAAAGGGCCACGCGGCTGATCTGTTTCCCGATCGGACGGGAAGACCGGACCACCTGCAGAGAAAACCTTTCCTTCACATACTCCAGCGCCTGTTCAGACGACATCGGATACGGAAACCGACCTATTACTCCCAGACCGTTCCCGTCCGCTTCCGGTTCCAGGACCGATACGTCTTCCAGTCCAAGCCTTGCGGCCATGGCGCCGCTGACACCTGCCGGCACCTTGTCCGCCGTGGTATGTGCCGCATATACGGCAATTCCCGCCGAGACAGCCTTGATGACGGAAGCACCCACGGAATCTTCGGGAGAAATTTTCTTCAGACCGGAAAAAATCAGAGGATGATGCGTCACAATCATGTCCGCACCGCATTCCACAGCTTCATCCACAAGTTCGGGAGTACAGTCCAGGCCTATCAGCACCGAGGTAACCTCAGCTTCGGGAGAGCCTATGGACAGACCGCTGTTGTCCCACTTTTCCTGCAGGGAAAGAGGGGCGAAATCCTCTATCACCCTGACAATATCCTTTACCTTGTACATTGCAATATCTTTAATGTATGAATTAACGGATTTGCATGCCGGAAGACACGGAATCCGTCGGATTTGACCCTTTATATTGTCCCTCAATGCTTTCCTGCGGACATGGAGGAACGGACTTCGATCAGCTGTTCCCTTATCGACTTCAGTGAATCCAGCACCTTGAGTTCTGCGGCTACGGAAGCCCTTTCATCCCGCAGCCTTCTGGCCACTCCTTCAAGTGTCAGGCCGGTACGGACCAGATAATGTATCTGGCGGAATGTCTCCACATCATCAGCGGAAAAAAGCCTGTTTCCCTTCCCGTTCCGCACCGGATGTATGAATTTCGGGAAAGAATCCGACCAGAATCTGACCAGGGACACATTCTCACCCAGAATCCCTGCCACTTCACCTATCGTATATAGCACTTTCTGCATAATCAGTCCAATGACTGGCCCGTAACCACTGAAACAATGAACATGCTGGCATATTCTTCAGGATCTACCGAGCCGAAAAAATAATTCACGGGATCACAGAGCACGGTATCGCGCCATACTTCGTAATGAAGGTGCGGCGCATACGAAAGTCCGGACATGCCTACATGCCCTATCACGTCTCCGGTCCTGACCGTACGGCCTTTCCTCACGTTCATGTCCTGAAGATGGGCGTACCTGGTCCTGTACCCGTTGCCGTGATCTATCTCCACGACATTCCCGGGGCCTTTCCTGGACTTGGAAACACTTATGACGGTACCATCGGCGGCAGCCAGTACATCGTTCCCCAGAGGCGCCATGAAGTCCAGCCCCTCGTGCTGTCCCATGACCTTGTAGAAAGGATTCATCTTCTTGCCCACGGATGCGCCGGTCATAGGGAGTGAAAAACCGCCCAGCGGCAGATGCATCGGAGGTGCCTGATATTCTTCCGAAGACAGGATATCCATTATTTCCCGCATATTCGATTCGACCCTCGAGGCATCGGAAAGCAGTTTGTCAGCCTTGGCTTCGGTAAGCCTTACTATGTCTTCCTCGGCAATGGAGTCCGTAAGGGAAAGAATATTCATGTCCAGAATCCTGTCCAGTTCCGGGGCTTCTGTCTGGAATATGTCTTCATATATGTTCATATCCCGGACTTTCAGGCCTTCCACCACATCCTCAAGCAGTTCCGCCTTACGTTCCATTTCCGGATATATCCTTTCCAGCATGCGGTTTTCGTTCTGCAGCGCCCTCTCCTTGTCGGTACTGAAAAAGAGGGCGAATACTATATAATATACTACGGTGAGGGAGATGCTGGCGACAAAAAGTCCGAGTATGGTCAGCGCCAGTTTGCGGCCTTTCCTTTCCGCCTTGCCGACACTGAAATCATCATTGTCGAAAACGTATTTTTTCTTGCCCATAGCGGAAAAGGATGATTTATGCAGGATTTCCCGGCAAAGACGCCGCCTTTTCCGTCACCTGCGCATACTCGTCCAGTCCCATACTCAGGTCCATATAATTGAACGGATTCACATAGCGACCCATATAGATGACCTCATAATGGAGATGCGGCCCGGAAGAACGCCCGGAATTGCCGGACAAACCGACCTGAGTGCCGCGGGTCACTGTCATGCCCTCCTTCACATCTATCCTGGACAGATGGGCATAGCGTGTCTTGTAACCGAATCCGTGATCTATTATCACGAATTTCCCGTAGCCGTAGGAGCCGTTTCTGACAGACTCCACTACTCCGTCAGCAGTAGAATAGACCTTGTTCCCAACATCGCACGCGAAATCCATTCCCGTGTGCCTCTTTTTGGTCCCGGTAAACGGATCTGACCTGTACCCGAATGAACTCGAAATACGGTATGTGCTTCTGTCCGGCACCACCGGAGGCATGGATGGGATGCAGAGGGCCAGGTCACCGGCCTTTTTGGCTACCGATTCTATTTCGTCAAACGAATTGGACTGGAGATAGGCTTTCTTCGTCAGAATGTCCAGACGTCTTTCTGTCCTGGTCATGAGTCCTGTCCTGTCTATCGCTTTCAGGTACTCATATCTGTTCACGCCGCCGAAGCCTGCGTTCCTCACTTCTGCGGGAATCTCGGCCATGCCGAATACGGAGCGGTATATGTCATTGTCCCTGGACTGCAGCGATTCCAGATATTCAGCATCCGAATCGAGCTGTCTGTTCAGAAGTTCCAGATTCGAACAGAGACGTGCATTGGTCTTTTTCAGGAATGCGGTCTTCGGCAGGTCCCAGCCCAGAACCGCCGTATAAAGCCAGATATACAGGAACGCCACGGCAACGCTGGCCGCAAAGACTGCAATGCCTTTTGCGAGCTTGAGCTTGCCTGAGGAAGTGTAAACTTCGTAATTGAGCGTATCCTTGTTGAAAATGTATTTCGGCATATCATGCAAATATAAATATTTTTCGAATTTTCCGATTTATTCTCCTGAAAATTCTTTCGGAAATTTCTTTGAAATTATTCATGCCGGTACCGGCCGCCACTGCGATTGCAGTTACGCTGCAGTGTTGAGATGTAGCGTTGTTATGTGGTGTTGTAATGTGGTAACGTTTTAGCGCATGAAGGTATCGTCATGCGCGACTAACTGCATTTTCAGCGTTTTTTGCGGTTAGTCGGACATTATTTGAAGGGGATGCAGCAGAGGATGAAAAAAGGTGGCACGGAAATTCCGCACCACCTGAAGAAGAGCCGGTTCAAAACCTTTGACCCAGCCCCATTGTGTGTCTTTCCGGCTTATTTGCCGAGTTCGTCGCTGTAAAGTTTGCTTACCTGACCTGCAGAAAGAGCTACATCGTAAATCTTCAGATTGTCAATGGCTCCGTTGAAGCTTTCATTGGCCTCCCATGTTTCAGGAGCAACTTCAGAGTCACCTGGAGTATATGAGCTTGAAGTACCTATATAGATAACATGGTCTTCATCTGTAGGAATATTCCATGCAGAACCTGCAAGAGCCGGCTTGCCTTCGGTATCCCATGTTTTGGTGAGTCTTCCGTCAACGAAGAACTGCATCTGATCCTTTGACAATGAAATCGTTACTACAAGATGAGTCCATTTATCGGTAGTCACAGAGCCGGCAGTTTCATTATCCGAATCGATGGCAGTGCCGTCGAGGTTAGGAGTGAAGAAAGGCTTGCCCTCATTCTGGATGTTGAGTTTGCAAGTGTTCCATTTGTTGATTGAGAATACGTAGTTTCCTGATACAATGGCTGTAGGTTTTACCCATACGGAAATTGCGAATTCATCCTTAAGAACGGCATTATAGTCAAAAGTGCTGATTTCAAGATGAGAACCATTGTCGAATGAGATGGCCTTACCGCCATTCACACCCTCAACAAATGTAGGAAGAGAAGTGTTGGATCCGAAAATAAGTTCAGGACCTGCTGTCAAGGCTGCTTCATACTTCAGAGATCCTGTAGATACCTGAGGATCAGCCTCCGATTCGAAATCGTATGCAAGAAGCAGATTTTCTTCCGGAATGTCCTCAAATGCAGTTGCCAACAATGTTTCTCTGGCTTCCTGGAGTTGCGCAAGCAGATTGTTTACGGCAGTCTGTGAAATATTGTCATCAGCCAAAGCTTCATTCACAAGATCGAGTACCTCCTGGAAATCCTCGATAGCATATGCCGGATAAGTATCTGCGGCAGATTCAAGAATTTCCTGGCACTCTGCTATTTCAGCCTCAAGAGCAGTTTTGTCTGCAGGAGTTGTTTCATCACCGCCTTTTTCTGAACAAGCGGTAAACATTGGCATGACCATAAGGCAGGCCATTGCGA
>DVIP01000048.1 GCA_018711225.1 Candidatus Cryptobacteroides intestinipullorum
GTACAGACTCTGCTGCTCTACTCTGCAGGCTACAATAACCTTTCACGCGATCTGCAGGAAGACATAGATGACATCTGCGAAAGCTATGTTCCGGAAGGAAACCGCAGGAACAGTGACAATCTTTTCGTACTCGCACATCACTCGGACAGGTCCTACAGTGACGGCAAACCTCCATGTCTCATAAAGATATACCGCTATGACGGCACCGTGTACAGAGATACCGTCATGACATTCCCGACAGGGACAAGCGCCATAGACACCGACGTACTGAACAGAGTGTTGTCTTATATAAAGGAAAACTATCCGAGTGACGAATACGGGATGATATTCTCGTCCCATGCCTCCGGATGGATTCCGCCCAATTTCTCTCTGACAGGAAGCTCTTTCTTCTCTGCGGCCGGGGTACGGGGTTCCTCAGGTACGGCATCGGGACAGGAGCGGAGCATCGGACAGGATGCAGGTACGGGAGAGGAATTCGATGTGAAGGATTTCGCAGCAGCCATCCCGTTCAAACTGGATTATATCATTTTCGATGCCTGCCTTGTGGGGGGCATCGAAGTGGCGTACGAAATGAAGGATATCTGCGATTATCTGGTATTTTCCCAGGAGGAAATTCTCGCCGACGGAATGGTATACACCAACATCACGCGCAGACTGCTGGAAGAGAATCCGGCAAATCTTGTGGGAGTGGCCGAGGATTTCTACAATCACTACAATTCCCTTTCTGGGCAATACCGCTCCGCGACCATTTCGGTAGTGGACTGTTCCGGACTTGAAGGACTGGCGGACGTATGCTCCGGTATATTCGAGGAACAGAGGGAAGCTCTGGACACGCTCGATGCCGGAAATATCCAGCCCATGAGGGACATGTTCGACTGGTTCTATGATTTCAAAGACATAATCGTGCATGCGGGCATGACAGACGAGGAAAGCGAGGCTCTTGACGCCGCGCTGGAAAAGAGCATACTTTATAAGGCGCATACAGAGTATTTCATAGATACGAAAATCAATACCTACTCCGGTCTGAGCATGTATCTCCCGACGGCTGTCAGATCTGCAAGTACGCGCAGATATCTGGACAGCTATTACCAGGATTTCAAATGGAATCAGGCCACAGGCTACGTATTGCCTCCTTCCGAATAAATCAAAAAGAATTTTGTTTGCATTGCACTCGGTTTTTGCCATATTTGGCTTCGCCGCATATAGAATGACACCTCGGCAATACAAATCAAAAAAAATTTTGTTTGCATTGCACTCGGTTTTTGCCTATATTTGCAGCCCCTAAAAGCTTAAGGCTTTTGGTGCAATGGGGTCCGGAAACGGACTGAGTAACACATTTTCAAATTTACAGACGATGAAACACATTGAATTGAAAGGCGTTATCCGCGAAGTCGGAAACAAGGCCGCAGTAAAAAGCATCCGCAAACAGGGGCTTGTACCATGCAACATCTACGGATCAGGAATCCAGAACGTACTCTTCACAGTCACTGCCAAGGATCTGAAGTCACTGACACACACTCCGAATTCCTATATCGTTGACCTCGAACTCAATGACGGCCAGAAATTCCACGCAGTCCTCCATGAGGTACAGTGGCATCCGGTCACTGACGAGGCTCTCCACGTGGATTTCCTTGCAGTCACTGCAGACAAGCCGGTGGTAATAGACGTACCTGTAGTCATCACGGGACACTCCGAGGGTGTAAAGCTCGGCGGCAAGCTTCTGGTATCAAGCCGCAAGCTCCGCGTAAGCGCCAATATGGACAGCCTGCCTGACACTCTCGAAGTGGATGTAACGAACCTTATGATAGGCAAGCAGATAGTCGCAGGAGACCTCCACTATGACAACGTGAACATAGTATCTCCTAAGGGCACCATTATCTGCTCCGTAAGGGCTACACGTGCCACTGCAATGGCTCAGAACAACGCATAATCATACGTGATATGGACCATTTTCTGGTAGCCGGCCTCGGCAATATCGGAGCCGAATACTCGAATA
This sequence comes from Candidatus Cryptobacteroides intestinipullorum, assembly GCA_018711225.1. GTDB lineage: Bacteria > Bacteroidota > Bacteroidia > Bacteroidales > UBA932 > Cryptobacteroides > Cryptobacteroides intestinipullorum. The sequence continues at coordinate 1,997 of DVIP01000048.1, forward strand.
CCAGACATAATATGGGTTTTATGGTATTGGATGCCTGGGCCAAGGCATCCAATACTGTTTTTCAGTCCGGCAGATACGGAAGTACGGCTGAAGTATCATTCAAGGGGCGCAAATTCACCCTGCTCAAGCCGTCCACATACATGAATCTCAGCGGCAAGGCCGTAAGGTACTGGATGAACGAGCTCAAGCTTCCGATGGAGAATCTGATAGTGGTTTCCGATGACCTCAACATTCCGTTCGGGACACTGAGGATGAGGAAGAACGGAAGCGCGGGAGGACACAACGGACTGACAAACATAACCGAAATGCTCGGCACCCAGGATTATGCCAGGATAAGGGTAGGCATAGGCAACAATTTCAACCGCGGAGGCCAGGTGGATTACGTTCTGGGAGAACTGGACGAAGATGAAATGAAACAGATGCCGGAAATATGCGACAGGGTCATTTCCGGGATAAAGGCTTTCGCCACTGTCGGTCCGGACAGGGCGATGAATGTCGTCAACACCAGGCCCAAACCGGCACCGGACACTACTGTCTGACGGAGGCAGGCATTCATCTGTATACACGCCTGAGCACGGCCAGAAACCACCGTCTTACAAAAAGCAGCTTTCTCCATACCCATGAAAGGGTCTTCCAGGAAAAGGAGCTGCACTTCCACTCTTTCCCTCCAGGAGTAATCCTGCATATCATCACCCCGGCGACGGCTGACGGGACAGCATATTCCACTCCCCTTATATTGCCGTCCCCCATTGTGCGGTAGACAGGACTGCCGCCGGCATCGGTCCCTGAAGCGTATACCCTGTGCAATATGTATTTCCCGTTATATCTGAACAGGATGACTTCTCCTGCAGACAATTCCCTTCCGTCATAGCGCTCCAGACAGACCCGGTCCTTCTCATTGCGCATGAACGGGAACATGCTGTACCCCTTGACCGTGAAAGTCACGTTCCTTCCGGCCGCGAGGCTCTCGGTTATCCTGCTGAAAAAAACTTCATTGGGAATGACCATCACGTTGTTTCCTTCATTCTTTCCTGCCATGGCATCATTCCCCGCTGCTTTTTCCGTCCCGGAACACAGTACCGTAAGTCAGTTCCGCAGCCGCAGTGTCTGGCAGGCATTCGAGATGATAAAGCCGTACAGCCGATACTACGTCTGACACGAACGTGCACACCATGTCGGAAGTCTCATCCACATAGCTGAAAGCCGGAGGAGCTGACGGCAGAAGAGCGCCTATGGCCTGGAGAGGGGCGAGGGCTCTGATCCTGTTGTACGGAGCCTGGCTTAGCCTCACCATAGCCTTGAGAGGGTATTTCTCCTGCCGGTAGCAAGGCGTTTTCCCGCTCCACGGCGAACCGTAGACCATTATGCCGCCGTCATCACACACCCTGACAAAGGGACTGTCGTCGTTCAGCAGGAACATATCCGGATAACGCTCCCGCAGCAGCCTGGTATGCGTACTTTTGCCGGTGCCCGATTCTCCCAGAAACATTGCAGCCGCGCCTCCGCATACATTGACGGAACTGTGCACGGCAGCACATTTCCTGGGAATGCACAATATGTTCAGGGCCATCCACAGCCCGAATCTGCACATCGAAGGTGAATATTTCCCGTCAGTGGCGCGGACTGTCGTATCGCCGGGCCTGCACAACAGCACCAGGACAGAATCCTTTTCCGGGGATATCATGTCGAAATAGAGCATGTCACCCGCCTTCCCGAACGAACAGTCTATACCCTCAAAGCTTATCTCGTAGCACACTTTTCTTTCCCTGTAGGACGCAGACTGCAGCACCTCGGCTTCATCCAGACATGAATCCACGTAAAAATCCGGTTCACGGTCCGTAAAAAAATCCTTGAACGCACCTGAGCCGGCCATGTAACGCAACAATGAGTTTCCGGTCACCGAAAACGAAAAATCCGCCACTGAAATTCTTTTCTCCGCCATATTTTATATTAACGTCAGTTCGACGATTTATTCTGTTCAATATCAGAGATTCCGTCGAACTGACGTTACGATTTCTTCGAAATCTCTTTTTATCTACGTGTCACCCCCTCTTAAATTCTCCCCTGCGTAGGGGAGAACTTACGCCGGACTTCGTCCTCTATAGAGGTAATTCTCT
>DVIP01000049.1 GCA_018711225.1 Candidatus Cryptobacteroides intestinipullorum
ACTGTGGTGAAATTCTCGAAACTGGGTAAAAAGGCAGGGGCCTACGGTGCGTGCATGCTTTCCCGCAGCCACCTTCTGAACCTGCTCTGAACCTGGGGCTCCCGCCGCATTGCGGACTCTTTCGGACAAAAACAGCAATAAAACCGCTTGACGAAAGTCAGAAGCGGTTTGTCTGCGGCAGGAATTATTGTCAGGCAATCCTCTTATACGGGCCTTTCCCCGGATCACGGAAACATATCGCGAACAATATGGCGACTGCCAGAGCATAAGCGGCGAAGATATACCATGCCGCACTCCAGTCCGGCTCGGCGGCATTATAGACGAAATGATTCACCACAGCCTGCGCGGACAGAGTTCCCACAGTAGCGCCTATACCGTTGGTCATAAGCATGAACAGACCCTGCGCACTCGATTTGATCTCATCAGACGAACGCTGCTCTACATAAAGGGCTCCTGAAATATTGAAGAAATCGAAAGCGACTCCGTAGACTATCATGGAAAGGATGAACATCCATACTCCCGGGCCGGGATTGCCGGCTCCGAACAGTCCGAAACGGAATACCCAGGCAATCATGGCGATAAGCATCACCCTCTTTATCCCGAACACCTTCATGGCAACCGGGATCAGCAATATGCCCAGCGTCTCCGACATCTGAGATATGGAAATAAGCGCATTAGCATTTCTCGCCCCCCATGTGTCCGCATATTCAGGGACCTCCGTGAAATGCGAGATGAAAGGATTGGCAAAGCCGTTCGTTATCTGCAATGCCACGCCGAGAAGCATGGAAAAAATGAAGAATGTGGCCATGCCCCGGTCCTTGAAAAGCCGGAATGCCTTGGCACCCAAAGCGTCAGCGACACTCTGCGAAGAAGCTCCCGGATTGGCCGGACATGACGGAAGCGTGAAGCAGTACAGGAACAACACGAGACCTATGGCCGCAGACACGAAAAACTGATTATACGTATGCTGGTATTGCATGCCGTTCCCGTCCGTCATGAAATTAACGAAAAGCATACTGCAGATAAAACCTACCGTCCCGAAAACCCTGATCGGCGGAAAATCCTTTACAGTATCATATCCGTTCTGTCTCAATATCTTGAATGCCACGGAATTGGACAATGCTATGGTAGGCATGTAAAATGCCACGCTGAGCGCATACATAGGGAAAAGAATACCGAAGCTGACATCCTGACCGGCAGCGAATCCGTAGGATCCGGCAGCAAGCATGGCAAGACCTGCTACAAGATGGCATATTCCCAGAAGCCTCTGCGCAGGGACATACTTGTCGGCTATGATTCCTATGATGGCAGGCATGAATATGGATACAATACCCTGCATGGCGTAAAAAAGGCCTATTTTCCCGGCAAGACCTACGGAAACCAGATAACTGCCCATGGAAGTAAGGTAGGCTCCCCATACTCCCCACTGCAGGAAATTCATCAGGATCAGCCTGATACGAATCGCTTTATCCATAATTTACAACTTAACTGTCAAAAGTAGTAGTGTTATAACTGTCACGAAAAGCAAATATAATGAGAAGCCTGGTGCAAAGCAAATCTATTTTTATTATCTTTGCAGGTCTGAAACTCCCTTCTGGGATGAATATCCGGTAAAATAAAATGAAATTTGTCAAGACAGCTACAGCCCCCGGTTCCGGCGCACGATGCGGGATCATCACCACGGACCACGGACAGATAGAAACCCCCATATTCATGCCTGTAGGTACGGTAGGTTCCGTGAAAGGAATCTATCACAGGGACCTTGAAAACGACATAAAGGCTGAAATCATCCTGGGGAACACATACCATCTGTATCTGCGTCCCGGTCTTGACGTACTGAAAGCGGCAGGCGGGCTGCACAAATTCATCTCATGGGACAGGCCGATACTTACGGACAGCGGCGGATTCCAGGTATTCTCACTCTCCCCCATCAGGAAACTGACTCCGGACGGATGCACTTTTTCCTCCCACATTGACGGGTCCAGACACACATTCACCCCTGAAAACAATGTAGACACGCAGAGGATCATAGGCGGAGACATAATAATGGCTCTGGACGAATGCACCCCCGGGGATGCGAGTTTCGAATATGCCAGGAAATCGCTGGATCTCACCAAGTCATGGCTCAAACGATGCATAAAACATTTCGATGAGACAGAGCCGCTCTACGGATATTCCCAGACATTCTTTCCCATTGTACAGGGATGCGTATACCCTGAATTAAGGCGTGAAGCCGCAGAGTTTGCAGCCTCATTCGACAGGGAAGGCTACGCCATAGGCGGACTGTCTGTCGGCGAGCCGACCGAGAAAATGTACGAGATGCTGGAAGTGGTATGTCCGATTCTTCCGGATGACAGGCCGAGATACCTCATGGGTGTCGGGACTCCGGCCAACATCCTGGAGGGCATAGACCGCGGCGTGGACATGTTCGACTGCGTGATGCCGACCAGGAACGGCAGAAACGGCATGCTTTTCACATGGAACGGCATCATGAACATGAGGAACAGAAAATGGGCGGAGGATTTCTCCCCCATTGACCCTGAAGGGGATTCCTTCGTGGACATCACATACAGCAAGGCATATTTAAGGCACCTTTTCATCGCAGGTGAAATTTTTGCAGGACAGATAGCCAGCGAACACAACCTGGCATTTTACCTTGCGCTGGTAAGGGAAGCCAGAAAACACATAAAGGCAGGAGACTTCAGAAGCTGGAAAGAGGAAACCGTTAAAAGGATAATGACGAGACTTTAGAGAAAATGAGACAGCTGGACCTCAAGCCGAGACTGCTCGACTTGTACATAATCAAGAAATTCATCTCGACATTCTTTGTTGCCCTGATACTTATCATCGGCATAGTCATCATATTCGACATAAGCGAGAAAATCGACGACTTCGTCAGCAAGGAAGCCCCTCTGAAAGCCATTATCTTCGACTATTATTTCAATTTCATCCCGTACTTCATGAACATGTTCAGCGCCCTGTTCGTGTTCATAACCGTCATTTTCTTCACATCGAAAATGGCCGGCAATTCGGAAATAATAGCGATACTTTCGTGCGGCATAAGTTTCCACAGGATGATGGTGCCGTATATAGTCTCGGCCACAATAATAGCCATGTTCTCCCTCTGCCTGAACCTGTTCATAATCCCGAACTCCAACAAGGTCCTGGTCCAGTTCGAAAACAAGTACATAAAGTCCGGCAGCGCCACTACCAACAGAAACATACATTATCAGATATCACCGGGAGAATTTGTCTATGTAGAATCCTTCAGTTCCTGGAACAATACCGCCTACCGGTTCACGCTGGAAAAGATAGAGAACAACCAGCTCGTTTCAAAGCTTTCCGCAGAAACGGCTGTATGGGACACCACCTTCAACGGATGGAAACTGAAGAAATACTTCATCCGCGACTATACCAATTCGCTCGAAGACAGGATACGCAGCGGCAAACAGCTTGATACCGTAATAAATCTTACCGTATCAGACTTCTACATGAAGAAAAACACTCTCGAATCCCTGAATTACAAGGAACTGAACACGCTTATAGCCACACAGAAGATGCGGGGGGACGCCAATATCAAGGACGCGCTTATCGAAAAGCACAAAAGGTTCGCCATGCCTTTCTCCGCATTTATCCTGACCATAATGGGTGTGGCACTGTCTTCCAAGAAACGGCGGGGAGGAATGGGATGGAATATCGGTATAGGGATTGCCCTGAGTTTCTCCTACATACTTTTCCAGAGATTCAGTGAAATGTTCGTGTACACGGGGGTCATGCCGCCGGGTCTGGCAATATGGACACCGAACTTCCTGTACGCAGTCATAGCCGGTGTCCTGTATAAGATAGCCCCGAAATAGAAGATTACGGGGATCAGAGTTCCCTTATGTCGACTTCGGCATTTCCGGAAGCAATGACAGAACTGCCGTCGCTCAATGTGCCTGAAACGAATCCGTCGGAATGGAAAGAGGCGGAACTCCCGTCAGACAGATTTCCGTTGAACCTGAAGATTGACAACGAAGAGGCATCTGTCCCTGCTTTCAGGCATGAGCCGTCCTCCATCATGGCTTCGCAATATTCAATATCCCCGTCTACCGATGCCAGGGAACCGTCGGCAAAATTCATGGAGAAATTCGTGACAGAAACCGGACCTGCAGCAAAGGACGAACCGCCGGACAGGTTCAGCATCACATCCTGTGCATCAATCCAGCCCAATACGAAACGGGAGCCGGAACCTGCATCAAACCTGAGAGTGGAACTGCTGCCGAAACCGTCTTCCGAAATGAATCCGGCTCCGCTTCTGAGCCTTACGGACTGCACGTCAGCACATGCCGGAATCCTTACCACCGTCTCATAATGACCGGAAGATACGCGCATGTTTTCATCATATTCTATGACCAGGACCCCGTCCCTGACAGACAAGGACACATAAGGAAGGACATTCGCATCTGACGTTATCTCCACCTTGTCGTATGACGAAGATGACTCCACTGTCATATATCCGTTCACGACAACGGACGAATACCATTCAGTCAGATCATCATATACGCTTGCCGACACTCCGGCAAGCTCCAGCCTCGAACATCCGGCAAAAGCCACAGCAAGGCTTGCAAACATATAAAAAAACAGTTTTCTCATCTTACATATCCAAGCAGGATTTAAGATGAAAAAACCGGTAAGAATGTTGCAGAAGAAATGTCGGGCACTACTTTTTCACCAGTCCGAGCTTCTCCATAAGAGCTTCCGGCTGAGGATTGTGTCCCCTGAATCTCTTGTAGAGCACAGCTACATCTTCCGTACTTCCCTTGGACAGGATATTGTCCCGGAACGAAGCGGCCACTTCCTTGTTGAAAATGCCTTTTTCCTTGAAAAGGGAGAATGCGTCGGCTTCCAGCACCTCAGCCCACTTGTAGGAATAGTATCCTGCCGCATAGCCTCCGGCGAAAATATGAGAGAAAGTCGGAGAAAAAGCAGTCCCGGATACTGGAGGCATCACATCCACCGGAGCCATGGTCTTCTTTTCAAAATCCACGGTACTGTCATCCGGCAGGGCCTTGAGAGTATGCCATGCCATATCCATTATACCGTACTGGAGCTGTCTTACCTGGGAATATCCGGCAAGAAAATTCTTGGATGCCACGATTTTGGTAATCAGGGAATCCGGAATCACTTCTCCTGTCCTGTAATCCTTCGCGAACGTATCGAGATATTCAGGCTCATAGGCCCAGTTTTCCATAATCTGGGAAGGAAGTTCCACGAAATCTCGCGGCACCGATGTCCCTGTCAGGGAAGAATAGCGGCCTTCCGCAAGTATGCCGTGAAGCGAATGTCCGAATTCATGCAGGAATGTGGTAAATTCCCCGTGTGTCAGAAGTGACGGAGCATTCTCCGTAGGCTTGGTGAAATTCGTCACGATGCTGATGAAAGGACGCTCTTCGACACCGTTGCAAATGCTCTGCTCGCGGAATGCAGTCATCCATGCACCTCCGCTCTTGCCCGGTCTCGGGAAAAAGTCAGCATAGAACAGGGCCATGTGTCTTCCGTTTTCATCCTTCACGTCATAAACCTTGACATCCTTATGATATACCGGGACACCGCTGATTTCCGTAAACGTAAGCCCGTAAAGCCTTCCGGCCAGGTCAAACACCGCGTCTATGCAGTCTTCCAGCCTGAAATAAGGCTTGAGAAGCTCGTCATTCAATGCATATTCGGCCTCCTTGTACTTTTCCGACCAATAGGAAAAATCCCATGACTCCAGCCTGTCTCCTTCAAATCCGTGCGTCTTCGCATATTCCAGAATTTCAGCCACTTCCTTCTTTGCGAAAGGAAGGGACGGCACCAGAAGCTCGTTCAGGAAACTGTTCACTGTAGCCGCATTCTTGGCCATCTTGTTCTCAAGTGCATAGTCCGCATAAGTGCCGTATCCCAGCAGGGATGACATCTTTATCCTCAGATCCACGATTTTGCGGACAATCCCGGTGTTGTCGTATTCGCCGCCTACGGATCTGGTCATATATGCCATATAGACCTCTTTCCTCAGATCCCTGACATCACTGTATTTCATGAACGGGCCGAAGCTCGGGTAATCCAGGGTGATGACCCATCCGTCCATGCCCTTTTCCTTTGCGGCCAAAGCTGCCATATCCACCACATAGCCCGGAAGTCCGGCCAGATCCGCAGAATCCGTTATATGCAGGGTGTATGCGTTGGTAGCCGCCAGGACATTCTTGCTGAACTGAAGTGTAGCGAGAGAAAGTTCCTCCGCATACTTGCTGTAGACGGCCTTGTCCTCGTCTGACAGATTGGCCCCGTTCCGTGCAAAAGACTTGTACGTGTCCTCCAGAAGCTGTTTCTGGTCCTGGGCCAGATCCAGGGAATCGCGTTTTTCATATACAGCCTTTACCCTTTCGAACAAAGGCTTGTTGAGAGACACATACATGGAATACTCGGTCATGAGCGGAGACACTTCCTCCGCAATGGCCTGCATCTGCTCGTCCGTCTCGGCTTCCATCAGATTATAGAATATTCCGGACACGCGGTCCAGAGTACGTCCGCTATATTCCAGAGCCTCTATGGTGTTTTCGAAATCAGGGGCTTCCGGATTGGCTACGATAGCGTCTATCTCCGCCTTGGCCTCTTCTATACCTGCCTTGAATGCAGGAAGATAATGTTCATGCCTGATCTTGTCGAACTGTGGTGCGCCATACGGGCACTGAGACTCGGTAAGCAAAGGGTTTTCCATGTTGCAAGAAGTTATTAATGCAAGCGTTGCCGCCGCTGCAGTCATTCTGTTTCTCATATCGGTTATATTCTTTTTATAATACCCGTGCAAATATACGCAGAAGCCGAGAGCAATGCAAACGGCAATGCAAACTTGTTTAGACCGTCAGACATTCGCTGAAATCCTTTACCCTGGAAATGGAAGACACCACACCTCCAGAAACTGAATACCTCATGTCATAACACATATAGACATCCCTGTCATGCCGTCTCATGAATGAAGTGAACACGCTTTTCACAAATCCCATACTTTCCATGTCCGAGACCGGAATATTTCTAAGCCGGGTCCTGCTCAGTGTTTCCAGGATAATGTAATTCTTCTCCAGGGCAGTATTCACTTTCTGTCTGAACAGTCTGCTGTCATGACTCTGGCGGTTATGCCACCTGTTCTTGCATGCGTCACTGCAGAATTTCTTGTCCGAACGGCCGTATTTTATCTCATCCCCGCACTCCAGACATACAGACGTATTCCTCTCTCGTTCCTTATACATGATTCCGCGTATTTGGTTTTCACCGCAATATCAGACCTTGATTCCGGAAAACCAACAGGCCGGCGGCATGTTTTTCTTTTTCTGCCTGTTTTTTCCTTTTCCGACAATATTTTACTTTTCCGGCAAATACCGCTGAATATGCAAGAAAAAGAAATAAACGCAAAGATTGGAAAAAGTCGGTCTGCGACTGTTTCTAACCACCGCATTTTTACCTTACTTTGCCACTGACCTACAGATGCGCATCCATGTTGTAGGATAATTTTCAGATTACGTATTTACTTATGGAACAGTTGAACAAAATCGAGTTGAGGGGAAATGTCGGGAATGTCCGGCTTTCCGAGGTGGGAGGAAGCCAGGTGGCAAGATTCTCGCTCGCCACCAATTTCATTTACAAAGGCAGGGAAGGTGATGCCGTCATAGAAACGACATGGCATAACATCGTGGCATGGGGCGGAGGCCGGAATATGCCGGACCTTTCCAAAATAGAAAAAGGCATTCCGCTGTACGTCTGCGGAAGACTCAGGCTGTCGAAATTCACCGGAAGCGACGGAGCCGAGAAGCAGATATACGAAGTGGTAGCCAGCAAAATTGCCTTAGAGGACCCGTCGCCTATGCAGTGCGGACTCTGACAGCACTCAGGTCAATGCGAGAGAGCCGGCAGGCGGATACCGGCCGGCTTCTCTTCGACTGCAATCTGCCTGTAGTTCCGTACCGTGACACCTGTCAGACCTGACCGGACATCCTGGAGCCGTTTTCAGGGCACCGGACATAAGCTGTACTAAAGCGCTTTCTTGTCCCCGCCGCCCAGATAAGAGCGTATATTATCCAGGACCTTGGCACTCAGTCTCACATAAGACTGGGCCGTACGTCCCGAAGAGACATTCATGCAGCGCACATGAGGGTGTGATGCCGCTTTCACGTCTCCGACAGCCATAAGGGTATCTGCAAAACAGAGATTGTCCCGGTCCAGCCATTCCATGAAAGGGGCGGCATCCCATGCCGGAGAAAGTCCGGTATTGAATATTATCTTATGGTCGCCGAGCCTCCTGAATTCCTCGTCATGAAGCAGTACGGTATTCTTGTTCAGGCAGCAGAACAGCACGTCTGAATATTCGGCCAGATCCCCCGGCTTCATGAACCTGTAACCCTTCCGCGCAGCTTCCTCCTTTTCGCTTCTTGCATAATAGGCGACTTCAGCCCCGAAGAATTTCATGGCATCCGCTATCATCCCACCGGATTTCCCGAGTCCCAGAAAACCTGTCTTCAGCCCCGTGATTTCCCTCGGCTCCCCGTACCACGGACTCTGTCCGAAACCGTGAAGGATGCGGACAAGTTCGCTCACAGCATATTCGACTACACCTTCATCACCATAGTCCCTTATGCCTGTGACAGTTATCCCTTTCTCCCCTGCAGCCGCAATATCTACATTGGCACTTTCAGGAGAATAAAGCGAGCAGCACATGCCTATATACTTTAGCGAAGGGCAGCTTGAGATGACTCCGGCAGTAATCCTCGATGTGTAGCTCAGCAACACGGCATCGGCATCACCTATCCGCCGTATCATGTCATCTTCACCGGCAGGAATGTCATCATAAAAAACCATGTCCTCCGACAGGGCACCGAGTTCACTGACGGCATCCGGAAGAAGGCCGACAGGCTCTACAGCAACAAGTTTTCTGAATTTTTCCATCAAGAATACAATCTTTTGTCCGCACAAAAATAAGAAATCCGTTTCAATTATTTCCCAGGATGCGGACGCCGACCGGCACATGCCTGGAAATTAAATTTGAAAAATTACAAATAAGCATTATATTTGCGCCCTCAAATTATTAATTTTGTCAGTCCTGCAGAGGCGCACACTCCTGGCTGGCAACAACTTGAAGACTTATGGAATCAAACGGAAAATTCATTGACGGCATCTGGAGCCGTAAAATCGACGTTTCAGACTTTGTTTACAGGAACATTACCCCTTATACGGGAGACGCATCATTCCTCTGCGGCCCTACGGAAAGGACGATGAAAGTCTGGAACAAATGTCTCGCCGCCATGGAGGAAGAAAGGAAAAACAACGGCGTGCGCTCCATTGACGCCAAGACCATTTCTACCATTACATCCCATAAAGCCGGATATATTGACAAGGAAAACGAACTGATCGTGGGCCTGCAGACCGACGAACTCCTGAAAAGGGCCATCAAGCCTTTCGGAGGATGGAGAGTCGTGGAAAGGGCCTGCAACCAGAACGGTATAGAGCTTGACCCAAAGGTAAAGGAGATATTCACCCACTACAGGAAAAGCCACAATGACGGCGTATTCGATGTCTACACCGAAGAAATCCTGAAATACAGGTCTCTCGGCTTCCTGACAGGACTTCCGGACAATTATTCCCGCGGAAGAATCATCGGCGACTACAGGAGACTCGCCCTCTACGGAGCCGACAGGCTGATTGAAGCCAAAAAAGAAGACCTCAGACACCTGACCGGTCCTATGACAGAAGACAGGATAAGGCTCCGTGAAGAAGTTGCAGAACAGATTAAGGCCCTGGGCGAAATCAAGGTTCTCGGAGAATACTACGGGCTGGATCTCGGAAGACCGGCATACAACGCGCACGAGGCTGTGCAGTGGGTATATATGGCTTACCTTGCAGCTGTCAAGGAGCAGGACGGCGCGGCCATGTCACTCGGAAGCGTATCTTCGTTCCTCGACATTTACATCGAGTACGACCTGAACCACGGAATACTGGATGAAATGCACGCACAGGAGCTGATAGACCAGTTCGTCATGAAACTCAGGGTAGTCCGTCATCTCAGGATGCAGGCATACAATGACATCTTCGCAGGAGACCCTACATGGATCACGGAATCTATCGGCGGCCGTTTCAATGACGGGAAAATCAAGGTGACGAAGACTTCGTTCAGGTTCCTGCAGACACTTTACAACCTCGGTCCTGCACCGGAGCCTAACATGACCGTACTCTGGAGCCCGGAACTCCCGGAAGGGTTCAAGGATTTCTGTGCAAAGGTATCCATCGACACCAGCTCGGTACAGTACGAAAACGACAACCTCATGCGTGACGTACGCAAATGTGACGATTACGGCATCGCATGCTGCGTATCATATCAGGCGGTCGGAAAGGCCATACAGTTCTTCGGCGCACGCGCGAACCTGGCCAAGGCCCTTCTGCTTGCCATCAACGGCGGACGCTGCGAAAATACCGGCACACTCATGGTCGAAGGAATAGAGCCGCTCAAGGGCGATGTCCTCAACTACGAAGAAGTGCTCGCAAACTACAAGAAAGTGCTTCACGAGGTGGCCAGAGTGTACAACGAAGCGATGAACATCATCCACTACATGCACGACAAATATGACTACGAGAGGTCACAGATGGCGTTCATCGACACGAATCCTTCCATAAATCTCGCATACGGAGTGGCGGGAATGTCTATCGCTGCAGATTCCCTCTCTGCCATCAAGTTCGCGAAGGTGACTGCCCACAGGAATGAGGACGGGCTTACCGACAGCTTCCAGATAGAAGGAGAATACCCTTGCTTCGGCAACGATGACGACCGCGTGGACAATATCGCGAAAGAACTCATCCACTACTTCAACGGAGAGCTCTGCAAGCTTCCTATATACAAGAACGCCCAGCCGACCCTCTCTATCCTCACCATCACATCCAACGTGATGTACGGGAAAAAGACCGGAGCCACACCGGACGGGCGTCTCAAGGGCGTAGCCTTCGCTCCGGGCGCCAATCCGATGCACGGACGTGACTGCCATGGTGCAATAGCCTCACTCAGTTCAGTCTCCAAGCTCGACTACCACGACGCCATGGACGGTATCAGCAACACATTCTCCATCGTTCCGAAATCACTCGGACCTACAGACAGTGAGAAGATAGAGAATCTGGTGACAATGATGGACGGATACTTCACCAAAGGCGCTCATCATCTCAATGTGAATGTTCTCAACAGGGAAATGCTCGAAGATGCGATGGAACATCCGGAAAAATATCCGCAGCTCACCATCAGGGTATCTGGATATGCCGTGAACTTCGTGAAACTCAGCAGGGAACATCAGCTGGAAGTAATCGCCAGGACATTCCATAACGCACTCTGACGACAGATATGGAACTGAAAGTACATTCATACGAAAGTATGGGAACTTACGATGGGCCGGGACTCCGGCTCGTCGTTTTTTTACAGGGTTGCCCGTTCAAATGCCTGTACTGCGCGAATCCCGATACGATACCGTTCGAAGGAGGGACTCCGACAGAGCCCGGGGAAATATTGAAAATGGCATTGAACCAGAAACCGTTTTTCGGGAAACGCGGCGGTGTGACATTTTCCGGAGGCGAACCTTCGGCCCAGGCGGAAGCACTCGTACCTCTTGTGCGCATGCTGCACGAAAACGGAATACATGTCTGCATAGACTCCAACGGAGGGATATGGAACAGCCATGTGGAAGAACTTTTCAGCATTGCGGACCTTGTATTGCTGGATGTAAAGCAGTTCAATCCCGACAGGCATCTCGGACTGACAGGACGGACCAATACCAGGACACTGGAGACTGCGGACTGGCTTGAAACGCATGGGAAACCGTTCTGGCTCAGATATGTACTGGTGCCAGGCATCAGCGATGATGAAAAGGATATCAGGGCTCTGTGCGGACATTTCGGCAACGGAAAGTACAAAATGATAGAAAGGGTGGAAATCCTGCCGTACCACACGCTGGGCATGAACAAATACGAGTCGATGGGACTTGAATACAAACTGAAAGACGTCCCTCTGAATACAAAAGACCAGCTTGAGAAAGCCAAAAACATATTCGACGAATACTTCGATTGCGCTGTTTTGAACTGAATTTCGTATATTTGGAACAATATACAACAATAATCTGTCACGGCCATGAAAGAAGTCGCACTGGTTCTGTCGAGCGGAGGTCCGAGAGGCTTCGCATATATCGGCGCAATAGAGGAACTGGAATCCAGGGGATACAAGATCACATCTGTCGCAGGCACGTCCATCGGGTCACTGATCGGCGGCATGTATGCAGCGGGCAAACTTCCGGAAGTGAAGGATTTCCTTTTTTCCCTCAACGGCTGGAAAGTATTCGGGCTCATGGACATATCCATCAGCATAAACCATCTTGTAAAGGGAGACAAAGTCATCGAAGCACTGAAGGAAATCGTCCCGGACGTGAACATAGAAGACCTGTCTCTGCCGTACAAGGCCATCGCTACCGATCTCCTGACTGGTGAAGAGGTCATTTTCGACCGTGGAAACCTTTTCGAGGCCATCCGTGCGTCAATATCCATCCCGTCCCTTTTCAGACCTGTGAAAATGGGGATGCGCACCCTGATAGACGGAGGTATCGCCAATACGATGCCTCTCAACAGAGTGGACCGCTCAGGACACGACATCCTGGTAGCCTTCAACGTCAATGATGTGGATGTCGATGCCATCAGACAGATACTGGCCGATGAAGCGGATGCGGCAGCAGCCAGGGAGCATGCGGAAGATGAAAGAAAAGCGGAAAACAAGGCTGTCATGGACTCCGTCATGCACAATGACACCATGACCTTCTCTGAAAAACTCCGGCTGGCAGGCATGCACGGTCAGAAGCGCATTCATGAACTGCTGACCAGGGAAGAAAAGCCTCAGAAGACGTTCGATCCCGATGCCAACTATTTCACCATCCTGTCCCGCACCTTCGATCTGATGAACCACTGGAATACGGAACTCATGATGAAACTGTGTCCGCCGGACATCCTCGTCAGCATGCCGTTCGATGCCTTCGGCGCCATTTCCGACTACGCCCGTGCCGAAGAAATCTGCGAAGCCGGACGGAAACTCATGAAAGAAGCCCTGGACAAATACGAAAGGTAACCACTAAAGCTCCGCATCATAGCGAACACAGCGGACCGGTGCGGCGGAGGCACGGTTGCCCCAGTCAGTGAAGAGGTAACCGCTATAAGTATCACCGTTAGTGACCTGGTGAGATCCGTTCTTCACAAGAAGGCTGCGGCCGCGGTGATTGTTGTCTTCCGACCCGTCTTTGCAGACTCTGGCATCCTGATAATCGGCAAGCTCCCCGACGCCATACCACGCCATCGTCCTGTCCGTACGCCCTGCGTCATGCCCCCGCCATCCGGTATAAGGGAAAAAGTTCTCATCATCGCCAGAAGAAGAAACACTTCTATCAACCATGATTCCATAGCCGGTATCATTGAAGCGGGCACCTCTATGCCCCATACAATAATCGAAAAGGCTCTCAAGTTCACTACCCGCTACCCTGTAGCCGTACGGACAAGGGTCATAGATGGTCTTGAAACGTATGCTTCCCGATGAAGGTGAATATCCCCACAGCTGATCTACCGACGTATAAAGCCAGTCATTCGGATATGATCCGATACGTGTAGGCAGAATCAGGGACAACGGATTACGGGCGGACATCTCCACCGTCGGATTGTCGTCCTGGATGACATCGACACTTGACCTTGCTCCCTGGTCCATATACCAATATTCACGCGTCCGGGTATCCGCCTGGGCATAATTATAGTCAGGCGGTCCCGGAGAAGGATCCTTTCTGCCTAACATATAATACAGGCCATAGGTATCAAGCGCATTCTCTGTCCCGGAGCATGTCGCAGCCACGGCACCGAGATTCATATTCATCATGGAAAAACTCGTTTCGCCAAGATTATATTCCACATCCTGAAGACCGCTCCCCGGCACCCATATATGCCATGACCAGATAATATTCCCGTCCCCGTCATAGACCGCCAGGACAGCATTGCCTTTCTTGTCTCCGGTACGGCACTCATCGTTCAGGACAAAACGCACATATCCATGCACAAGTTCGACATGAGTTATAAGGTAAGGCTCATCCTGCCACAAGATACGCACTGACTGGGGGTCGAAATATATGTCATCCGGGTACATGTCGGCCACGCTGGAACTTACTACGCCCAGATCTCCGCGTCCTGCCACCATCGCATGGAAGTAGAAACCGTCATAATAGGCGTCCGACCCCATCTTCATCATATCCGGCGTCACAATATAGGAGTTGGAATATTCGAAATCATTTATAGATTCATTGTACGGGGACAGATTCCTGAAATGCTCGAAATCCTCGTTTCCCACGACCACATCCAGACTTCCGTCTGCCTTGATGTCTATCACGATATTGTAAATGCTGCCAGGCTTCAGTATCTCTTCCTGCGTCACATTTCCGCTGCCGTCAGCGACAGAGATGATATTCGGTATTTCGGCAGAGAAGACACCGGCATCAGTATGTATCTCTATCGGAGTGGAGCATGACGGTCTGACGAGCATATATCCGAGATATGTCCTGTCCAGATCCACCCCGTAATCCATTTCGACAGGGTAGACCGGAGTATCGGCAAATTCAGGATATTCGGTCCAGTCCTCTGCCAGGGCAGTCCTGATAATCGGCATGTTCTTCTCGTCCTCCCATCTGACAGGCTGTCCGAAGATAGGGTCAGCGCCCTCGACCGGAAGTGTCGGAGTCGTACCGGGAACAAGGGAAGAACCGGTACCGTTCCTGTTCTGTTCCACGGGAAGCTCTATAGCCACGGTCGACGGCTGGTCTCTGAAGACAACATCGTATATCTGCTTCCACGAAATCAGGCTCAGGGCACTTTCTTCGCACTGGACAAAAAGACGGATACAGGTCAGATAATGATTGAATGTAAAATAATTGCAATACTGATATCCGCTTCCGTCATCCTCGAGCATGTGGCCGTACGGCTGCACGTCCCTGTCATTAACATTATTCTTGAATCCGTTGTCATAAGGCCGTAGATCATACCTGCCCTCACGCATATCCGTCATCATGACATCAGTCTGTCCGTCCAGCTTGTCCTTAAACAGGACGCAGACCTTGTCGCCTACCTCCAGATATGTGGTATAAGCATCTTTGAACGGAGTATCGGCAAGCTCACCATCCTCGCCGACACCTGCAGGCACATCGAAAGTCTTCGGATACCATCCCACCATGCGGCTGATGTAGCCCACCACCATATCTTCGGTAGAAGCATCCTGGTCATGGTCATAGCTGTAATAATCGTATGTCTGCCGCGGATTGAAAGCAACAGAGCGGAAATGTATGCCAGATGTATTGTCCGGAGACGAAAGCACCTCCGCATTCATGATTGTAGCTTTGCTCCAGTCTGCCGGACCAGAAACCGGGACATACTCCTCTCTCGGCAGATCATTCCTGTCCTCGTCCAGCTTGATGAAATTCCCGCTGATCGAGGCTACAGTCGTCTGTCCGATAATCGACCTTGTCATAATCCCGGAAGACACTCCGTCAGCAGTACCGGAGATCTGTCCTACGGAGCAGCTTGCATCTATCTCGTCCGATGTCCCGGAAGGATATGCGGACGGATTGTCCTCAAATCCGGACTTCGTGCAGGACACAAGCATCACAGGTATCATCCAAGCCAATATTTTTACAGATTTCTTCATTTTCCTGTCAATCATAATGTCAGTCTGACAATTATTTTTCAAACAAAATCCCTTCGTCTCCAGCAGCAATACGGAGGACAATCCCGATGCCGGGCCGCTATTCCATCTGGCATCTCACCACCAGACCGTCTGCCATGTAACTTGAACTGTATTGCTGAATCCTATATCTTGACCTATTGTCCCACCATCTTATTTCCCTCATGGATGTGCCGGAGAACGGAGTTGCTGTTGCCAGTCGGTTATTGCTACTAAGAGAAAAACTTCCTGCACTGTTTATGGCACCTGAATTAGGAAACCATATCCCGCCGGACTGCACCTCAAGTATCCTACCCACATATCCACCGAAATCAGATTCAAGAGTTTCCTGTTTTGTTTCCTGTCCGGTGTAAAAATATACCCAGTTATCATTATCATTGGAAAATGAGAACTGAACAGCGTGATCGGCTGCACAGATATTGGCCGTCAGGAATACATTATGCTGCATTACCCGGTAGCCAGGCGGACATGGATCGTACATGGTCTTGGCGAATGAGTTGCCTGCATCGCCGTTTGCACCGACATATCCCCAGAGGTCATTTATGGCTCCGTTTCCACTCTGATATGAAGTCTGCCATGCATTTTCACTCGGAGACATATAAAAAACAAGCGGATTCTGCACGGACATCGGAATAGTATTTCTGGACTCTATGGCATTGGATTCATGTATTGTCCAAGTCCCGTCAGCCTCTTTCTCAAGCCACGTCTGCGTCCCGGTACCTGTCTCGGTCAGAGATGCCGGCTGGAAGAACGGGTCCTTCCTGCCCCACTGATAATAAAATCCCAATCCTGCGAATATATTGTCCTCATCGAAAGAATCCCCGTAACCCGGACAATATGTGGCGCCCAAATTCCTGTCCATCAATGTATAGTCACCCAGAGACACGGTAGCGATCTCCGGCTGTATCCATATATGCCATGTCCAGAGAATATTGCCGTTCGCATCATACGCCGCAAGGCCGACATTGCCGTATGTGTTCTCGTTGGCCCTGACATACAGCAGAGGCTTGCCGTCCACAAGGCGTCCCCCGTCAAGCACCGTCACAGGGCAATTGGCCGAAATCTCTGTATCCGACGGACTTCTGCCAACAAAATCAAGCCACCAGCTGCCCGGAAGCAGACTTCCCTGCCACCATAGCACGCCTACATGGTCAATTCCAGAGATGGTCGATCCCATGCCGGCATCGAACTGCCTGTAGACATAGGTGTCACCGCTGACAATATTCAATGCCGTCACGCCGTTTCCGCGTACAGTGGCATCGAATTCATAATATCCGGTCTGTGAGACCACATAGCAGTTCGCCGTCTGAGTCTCGCTCAGGTCAGTGATTACCGGTGCGGAATCCTCGAACACGCACCTCACCGGATATGCGTCCGACCTCTTGGCATGATAGTCAGTACCGGCCACCATTACGCTCTCATAGTCCACACCGGTCCCTACATTGCTGTATCTGAAATGATATGCCCTGTCCTGATACTCAGAACCGGTCTCCGAAGATGAGGGCTCGTACGGGGTGGCGGAATTCATGAACACGAAATTCCCGGCGCCAGTAGTCCCGGTGACACGGTCATTGTTCTTGATGGTCACTGCACCGTTGTCAGACACTATGGCACTTGTACCAGGGTAATATATGCTTATCATATTGTCTATCGTGAACCGGTATCCGGCAAACTCTTTGGAAGAATTCAACAGACGCTCATTCGTCATTGCCGGATCATGATCCTCCCAAAGGGCATTGCCCGGCACACGGTATCCCGGCGGACACGGGTCATAGATTGTCTTCACTATATCGTCCCTCACGGAAATATATCCCCAGAAATGGTCGAAATTCGCATAGCCCGGATCAGAAGACGACAGCCAGCTGTTGCCGCCTTTCCCGTCATAATAATATGTCACTGGATTCCTTGTCACCTCCGTCATCGTCGCAGGTGTGGAGACGACATCAGCCTGATCCGGATTCCACAGGTTATTTCCTTCCACCGTTGCCCTGAAAATAGGGTCCTTTCTCCCCCACTGATAGTACATTCCCGACCATGGGGACATGCCCTGCTGGTATGAAGTATAATCTTTCGTCACAGCCCCGAGATTCCTGTCCAGTGCGACATAACCGTTCTGATACCCCTGGTTCAACGGCTTGTCCGTAATCCATATATGCCAGCTCCAGATGATGTTGTCCGAGGCATCGAATGCGGCGATCTTGACATTGCCCTTGTACTGCAGGCTGTAGTCGCTCTTGTCTTCGGCGCCCAGAACCCTGAAAATCACACGTCCGTCACTCAGTTGGTCAGATACAAGCTCTATCATGTCAGTATTGTACCTGTCATCGTTATTCTGCATCACCCACCTGGAACCGTTCTCGTTGATCACTGTAGCACCGGATGGGACAGGTTCATCGTCCGCAAGTTTCCTGAGCATGGCATCGGAACGGACAATCCCGATATGGTCGACATTGAGGTTCACCCCGGATGCATCCAGCTGTATGGTAGTCCCTGCCCTGCCCGTGAATACATTTCCCACGTCGCCGTTGCCTTTCACTGTACCTGTGAAGCAATAGCCGCGGTTTGCAGAAGAGACTATATACGAATTGGAAGTCCCGTATCTCGACAGGTCTGTAAGCAGTTCGAAATTATCGTCAATCACATAATAATCATCCACATAATCCCAGTCAGAAACAGAGACCTCCGCGTTGATTATGCCCTTGGTAGAGAATCTCAGGAAAATATTATATGTATATCCCGGCTGGAAATCCCTGGAGATGGACACAGAATTCTCAGACTGGTTCTCAGTCTTGGCAAATATGCCGAGTACATTATTGACCGGGGCTCCGGCAAGTACGGTCCCGACATAGGCGTCTTGAGACATGGTCGGCAGTCCCACAGGCAGTTCCATCGGCTTGGATTCACCGTTCCATAGCACGTACGGCTGTTTCTGGCTACTGTCAGAAGAATACCCGAATGTCGCATTTCCGAACTTAGTGATGTCTTCCGGAAGGGTGACTATGAGCTTGTCCGGGAGATTGGCCAGTGACACTTTCGTCAAGTCGCCCCACTCGGCTTTCGTATCCGTATCCACTGCATACACATAGAAATTGAACATGCACAGGGCATGGCGGAATTCGAGCGAAGGTATGGACGTGCTGTACGACCCCTGCACGAAATCGCTCACCATCACATCAGTTTCCGTGTCCAGTTCCCCACCACGGAACATATTGTAGACCATGGTATTGCCCGAACGGATTACCTTGCCATCCTCAAGTTCCCAACCGTCACCGCCTGCCTGGGAAGAGGAGGCGGACGGATACCATCCGGCAAATCCCACCGCGTCGGTCCTGTTCAGATAGAACTGAGCTTCATCAAACGTAATCTCCCTTGTCCCGTCCGAAGTCGTCCCGCTCATGGTCGCGGCAAGTCCTGTCCTGCCGACGACCGATGATCCGCCCGTATTTTCGTCCCATCTTATGAGGTCTATCGGCATATCAGCCACCAGGTCATCATAGTCTATCGCAGACTTGACAGAGACCTGCACTGCATCCACCCTGGCCCCGATACGGATTCTCATGTCTCCGTTCTCCGCTTCCGACAATTCGTCCATCACGCATCCGTACAAGGACAATGCGGAAGCAAGCAACAGCACAGGATATTTTACAAAACTCATATTCATCTGACGCACAACAATTTCATCATTTATCACAAATATACGGCATCACTCAGTCAGGCAGCAGAGTGCCTTCTATAAAATCCACTGTCTTCCAGGCAGAGACGGTACCGGTAAGTTCCACACTGGTGTCAATACTTACATAATATCGGATCTTGTGTCCCATCTCCCACATTGCAGGCCGGTAATTGTTCAGAGGAAGCTTCACTGTGTACTCCGGCGTTGACGTGTCGCTTTCCTTGACAGTATATGTCATATTCAGGTATATATCGAACTCTTTCCCCGGTTCCTCCACATGTGTCTCCTGAGGGACTGTCAGGAAATACATCACGCGATAGTCCGTATTATAATCGAAATCCTGCTCCGCCGAAAACTGCTTGACGACGACATCAGACACAGAGTATGATGTTCTCGAAGAGCCTGGCGTCACCGCCCAGGAATTGTTCATCTGTCCCGATACGGCATCACCGGAATTCGCATGTTTGGTTATGCGGAATGTGGCCGACCTGTTCACGTTGGTGAATCCCACATTTTTGATGGTGACGGTCTCACTGTTCGGAGTGGATACATACAGTTCGACACACGTTGTCACCCTCTCAAAGTCGAGTGAGACCAGACCCCGTGTGTCACCGTCTGCATTGGTGATATAGGACAGGAAATAGTCCGACCAATGGTCATTATTGTCAGAATACTTTTCAGGCTGTGTCACAGTCACGTTCCTGCCGTTGTCACTTACACTGACTGGAGCTCCATAGCCGCTATCAGGACTGGCGATATAAGCGTAAAACTGATACGAACGTCCTGATACCCACTCCTTGTCAGACCTCCACACCCCATTGTCGGAGTATATTATCTCCTTATTTACTCCAAATGCAGTATTCTGTTCCTGGTCAGTAACGTGTATAGACGGAACCTGTGACATGGCCAGCAATGATTCCGTATCGTCGATGGCCGCCTTGGTACCGATGGTATTGTTTGCACTGACATAGAACGCTATGCAGTCTCCCGTATCCGACGGCTGCTCCGGAGTGTCCGTCTTGCCGCAGGAAACAGCAGTCCATGCCGCGCAGACTGCCAAAAGACAAGACCCTGAAATCCGGACCGATACCGGTATGTAGCTCGAAATCTTCATTATTCCTCTATAACTATATCATCATAAATCCAGTCCACAATCTCGACAGTAAATGAAATGCGGTTGTCCTGGATGTAAATATTATAAACATATTTGCGACCCGGCTCCCAGGAACGGATACTGTCTGTCAGAAGGGAGATAGTCGGTGCCTGCTCATTTGTGCCTTTCATCAATGATATCTGCGCATAAATCCCGTCCGTTTCGCCAAACATGCTGTTTTCCTGAGGCCACAGGAGCAGACAGCCGTCATCACCGATTTTTCCATAGTTCTTGAATACATTGACCGCATTCGCCACTCCGTATCCTATATTCTCATATCCGGAAAGACTCCTTGTAATATCAGCATGGCTGTCAGACAGGAGTATATCCGGCGAGGTCTCCCCAGTACTGTCTGTCTTCCGGATGATCGCACTGCCCTTATTGTGCAGATTGTAAAGGAAAAAACCGTCATATGCTACTGTATAGTCCGGAATGAGGTTTATGACATTGAACTGGACCGCCGTGAAAAGATGCTTCATTTCAAGAGGGACATCACGATATGGATTGATTTCGTTCGGATCATCGAGATTTCTCGTGTGATGGCCGTACATCAGGTCGAACTGTGAATTATGATTGAGGGTAAAATTCTTGATGACGATATACTCATGACGGGGATTAAAAGTAAGCCCGTATTCAAATGAGGACAAGTCCGGATTATCCTGGAGATTCTGGTCCGATTCTCTGGTACCATTCCATTTCATTACAGGACTGACACTTCCGTCATCCAGACATACAGACCTGCTCGCATCGCTATATACGTAGCTGTATTCCCATGTAAAGGCAGTGAAAGAATGCGTACCGTTCCTGGTCCAGTAATACTTCCTGTATCCGTTATCATCGCGCAGATTCCATCCAGTGACCACGCTGCCGTCCTCGCTGTAGACAGCTGTGCCGTATTCGGCTATACGTCCGTTGATATACAGGTCAGTCTCGCTGTTTCCGTCTATGGTAAGTTTGTCGAAGACCTTGATCTGGTTTCCTGCAGTCTGGAAATCGTCCGGTTCTATCAGAGCCTTGGTGCCGTTCATCATCTCGGCGGAAGCGGATAAGGTCATCGGCATCACAGACGTATCTTCCGTGTCGTTTCCGGAATCCGCCACAGTTTCAGACTTGGTGCATGCCGGGGCAATGGCCATGGCAAGAAAGGCAGCGGCCACGCATGCGGGACGGCAAGCCATGGCAAGCCGTCGCCATGTATTGCGGAATACCCGTATTCCCTGCATATTATGTATCGGAAGCACTTTCATCTGTATAATTCTGCAAAATCTCTATCTATTTTCGTTCAACCGGATTTGCCGTCGTTCAACCGGGCCTTTACCGTTCAACCGGATTTGCAATCCGGTTGTTTGTTTCCCGGCAGATTGCAAATCTGCCGGTACGATCAAATCCGCCGGTACGGTGAATCTGCCGGAGCAGAGGCTGTGTTCTTTTCATCGAACTCACGTTATTTTCGTGTCAGTCCGCCGTACTTATCCCTGACGTATGCTTGACAATATTTTCCGTCAGGGTAAGTGTATAAGTGTAATACCGTCCGGGCTCCCATTCCGCCTTCAGCTCGGATGTGGTCTCGCTCTGCCCCGTAAGCCAGCTGCTGTCCGCGGTCTGGAACGAATACACCACCTCCACGACCGGACCGGACTTCTGCGGAATGATGCTGATTGTCTTGCCGAATGCCTGGGGTGATCTTGTGACATCCGTATTCCCTCCGTCAACGGCGCTGTCATAGACGGTGAGGTCTGTCTTGTCTCCCGCCACCGTCCATTCCGGCATTGATGAAGAGAGGAAACTGCCTTTCAGATAAACGCCTTTGAGTATGATTTTCTCAAGACGGACGGATGTCGCCGTATTCAATCCGTTTGCAACACGGAAATCCAGCATTGACACGGCCCTTCCGAAAGAAAGCGGTACAGTCCTGTCTGAACTTCCGTATCCGGATGTCAGATCAGTCACATACAGTCCGCCATCCTCCCGAGAAAGGTCATATTCCCCGAGAGACAGACTCAGGTCATCCTCCAGAACCATATCCTCGCGGTATGGAGCCGCTGCTATAAAACGCAACGTCCCGTCAGGCCAGGCGACCGGCTGCTCCGGATACCATCCCGTACCGTCGTACGCCACACGGGAACAATCCATGTAGATATCCCCGTCTTCAGTCACAGCCCATACACCGAAGTCCATATCCTCCGGGAAAGGAGAAACATCTCCGGAACGCACCTCCGTCCCGAGCACCGGAGCAAAGCCTATGACCTCCTGTCCGCCTTCGGATTTGGTCGAAGACAGGCAGGATGCCGCAAGCAACGCCGCAGCGCACAGGGCGGATATGTTTCCGGGGATATTGTGCATTTTCTGTTAGAGAACCTCGATATTATCTACGATAGCCTTGTCCCATGATACAATGTCAGGATCCAGCAATATCTCATCGGCACTGAAAGTAATGTTGTAGATATAGTGCTTGTTGATGAGCCAGCTGTCTGTATTGTTATTTGAACCATCGCCGCCGGTAAGCTTCAGTTCTGCCACCTGG
The DNA here is from genome assembly GCA_018711225.1 of Candidatus Cryptobacteroides intestinipullorum. Lineage (GTDB taxonomy): Bacteria > Bacteroidota > Bacteroidia > Bacteroidales > UBA932 > Cryptobacteroides > Cryptobacteroides intestinipullorum. Next base: position 23,144 of record DVIP01000049.1, read on the forward strand.
GATATCGGAGGAGTGCCGGCAGCCGCCCTCTGGGTATATTCGATTCTAAGGACACCGTCTATTTTCTGAGGGATAACCAGCACATCATGGAGCTCAAAATTAGTCGTTGTCAGATCCTGTCCGGCACTGTACAATACGAGAGATTCTCCGGTATTGTTCGCTGTCCATGCCGGCTTCGGCCATTTATTATTCGAATCACCATAACCGGACGTGAAAGTTTCCTTGTTGCTTACCAGCGTGAGCGTCACTTTCTGTATCTGGAACAGATTATTCAGTCCATCCACATCACATTTGAAATTGAAGTCAAGCCAAGACAGTGCGTGTCTGAATGTAACACTATGTACTCCGCTATTTACAGATTTGGTAGTGTTGTGCACATCGAAATACATAAGATCAACCATTGCATAATCGTTCTTATCTATAGAATATGCACCTTGCTGAAAATCAGTGATTGTAAGCCTTGCTCCACCTTGATTGAAATCGTATTCAGCCGAAGTTTTTACAGCAGCAGCCGGGCTGTATCCGGTAAAATAGAGGGAACCGGTCTTAGGCCAGTAATACGGAGTCTGAGTACCGCCCCAATAGCCGGAGCTTTTCTTCCCGAATGTCACATCTACGAGATACGGTGTCAGATTCTCAGCGGCAGAAAATGCAGTACCGGCAGGTGAAGTCGTATGCTGCGCAAATACATTGAACTGTTCAGCATCGGAGTAGGCAGTACCATCATACGGTCCATACACCGTCTTAGTCGTCATGTAGTTCACCGGCGAAAGTCCGATCTCCACATCATTGTCGTCATAGACGACCTGACTCTTTGTGCAGGCTGCTATTGCTGCAACGGCAGCTGCTAAAATCACAACCTTTTTCATTATCGCTTAAATAGTTGTTAATAGTTTTCTGTTTTATAACACAATATCATGTATGCAAATTGTTTTTACACCTCTTTTTTCCGGTATCTCAGTTCACAGTAACGACAGAATTTACAGTCTCCCAGTCCACCGTAGACGGATCTATCCTTATCTCGTCCAGGCCGAACACTATGTCATATACATAGTGTTTGCCCATTTCCCATTCTCCGGTAAGGTTATATGTGAATACTTCCGTCAACGGGGTACCGCTGTAAACGCCATCCTCATGGTCAGCCTGCGCCGGCTCGTACTTCGTGTCAGAAGTCAGCTGCTTGTAATATATGGTGAGTGTGGTTCCGCTCCCCGTTTTTTCAAGAGGCTGGGGGATAGCCATCAGACCACCCAAAATAAAACCTGTCTCATCGACATAATTGAACTTTTTGCCGTAATCGCTTTCTTCATCCGCTTCCGCATATTTGTCATCGCTCATGCCATCCTCCCTCACGGCATGTTCTCCGAAATTGAAATATAAAACGACGTCCTGAAGGTCATTCAGCCCAGTCCATTCAGCAGGTTCCTCGACATCATCACCGTTATTCGAGGTAAAATCACCGCTCCAGTAAAGATTGTCCAGTTCCACTCTCAATATAACGAACTTGTCCGCCGCTTCAGGCTGGCTTTCATCTGTTCTCACCTTGAAATCCACCCATGAACAGGCATGATGGAATCTGACCGGGACAGCATTGACATCTTCGGATACCGTCGTAGAAGCATCAGCTGAACGATTGTCGGCATCATCCACGTCAAACCACATCAGATCCACGGTATTGTTTGTAGCCCAATGGTTATCTTTTTCCCATTCATACCGTCCCTGCGTGAAACCGTTGAGTGTCAGAGACGGATTGGCATATTCACCGTCCGAATCCGTGTCATATGAAACTCTGGTCCCGTCAAGTGTGACGAGACTCTCTGCATTCAGATTGCCGTCGCTATCCGTTCCGGGATATGGGGTGTACTGGTAAGGACTGTAACCGGCAAATATCAGAGAGCCTGTCTTGGGCCAGTATTTTGGCTGGTAAACCGGATCTCCATCAACATCGACAATATAACTTGAACCTTTGATATAATCAGGGTCATTGCTATCCAATCTCTCATATTTGATTTTCCCCTGAAGGTATCCTCCGCGCCAATACTGCCCGTTTTCCTGTCTGCAGAACGAAGAATTTGCCAGATATACGGACAGATTTCCGTCCAAATCCGTAAAATCACTCCATGACAGACCGGAAGGAACAATCTTGTGGTATGCAAAAACCGCAAAGGTCTCATACTGGCTATATTCCGTATCCATGGCTCCGGACACAATCTTGGTAGCCGGTCCTGACACGGGCGCAAAGCCGATCTCGGCATCATTGTCCTCATAGACCATGGTCTCGCTGACACATGATGCCAGGGACATGATGCATGATGCTGCCACAAATATCAGTATGTACGATTTTTTCATATTCATTGTTTCCTTATCAATATCAGTTGTTTCCCGCCATCCATATCCGGCAGACGGTCTGTTCCGGTCCCGTCATGGCTCCAGACGGATTTCCGTATTGTCATCAATGTCACAATGCCGCCATTATATCGGTATGTCTATGATGATATCGTCCCATTCATCCACATCCGGGGCCAGGCCGCCGCCTGAACCGCTGTCCGGATCGTCAGGTTCGTCTATAATCACCTGGTCAGTCTTGATCCTTATTATCTGCTCCGGATTGTCAACGAACTGTTTGGAGACATCAAAGTCGAATATATGCCCGCTGCCAGCCGTGTCCGTGACTACAAGGGATATCACCTGTTGCTCCGAAGGCACATATCCGAATGTGTTGAAC
>DVIP01000050.1 GCA_018711225.1 Candidatus Cryptobacteroides intestinipullorum
CTTTTTTAATAACATTATTATTTACAAGTTTTTCTATCAAGTAACGCACCTGATTTTCGTTCAATATACCATCAAAAGCCTCTAAAAGTTTCTTACGGGAGATGGTTTCATGCTGCTCAAAGCATCTTTTAATGACTGAAATCTGTTCAACATCAATTCCCCAAAGAGTCTCTTTCGTTTTATGCCCCGGATTATAAAGATTTTTTGACAATCTGTATTTGTCTCGTGACTTGACAATAAGACCTTCATTTTTCAATTTATCCAGCAGGGTTTTGTCTATATTCGAACAATCTTGCCGTAAACATATTTTATAAAGGGCAAGCAATTCAAATACATTCAAACGCTTTGAAACATCTCTCTTTTTCTGTTCATTGCGTATGAATACGACAAAAGCCTCGTCAATTATAGGTGCTCTGAATGTAAGGCTGACTTGATAAGCATCTGTCCCGGAATAGTCTGGCAATGCTTTGCCCTCCATAATGCAATTATAGAACATTTTATCCACTCCCTGCCCAGAACGCTCTACAAGTCCTGTTTTCTGCAGAACTTCGCTCAACAACTTACTTCTTGGCACACTGTTTACTGTCAATATATTCTCCTCATCCACTCCTGACGGGAAACCTCCAGCATTGGTAATGGTTATGCTGTCTGGGTATTGTTTTATAACTACATCACTATTTATGCTCATTGAACGGTGACAGCAGGCATTCAGTATTGCTTCCCTGATTGTCTCTTTGGAAAAAGAAGGAATGTCAAAAATATAAGGACCTTCATTATAGTGCAGCTGCGGGTTGCTCGCCGGTTGATTGATGTATTCCCAGACCTTATCAATGGCAATGAACAACGGAAGTTGAAATTCTTTTCGGGCAGTATATTGAATCATTGAATGATACAGTCTGAATTCCACTACAATATTATTTTGTGGAAGATAATGTTTTATTGCTTCAGACTTGCCAAGCAGAATAAGAGCAGCGTAATTCAACTTTCCATCTTGCAGCAAATCCAAATCAGACAATACCTGCGCATCAGGGAGATTAATAAAAGCAGGATTTCCCTGTTTGTCAGCATATTGCGTTTTCATTACTGTAATAGCTCCAGCATCCAGATCCTCCATCCTTAAACCATCACATATTTTGGCTGAGAAATCCGGTTCCTGTTCAGACAGTATCTTGAATATCTCGGCATCAGACATCTCACGGAGACTTTCCCCTGTCCGCATTAATGGCACACCCTCAAAACGCAGTAATCTGCCTACTGGACGGGATGGTATTGTCAGGAGGAGTACCCGTTTCCCTTCTTCGTATAATTCATCTGCTTCTACTCGTATTCCAAGACGCTCATAGACCTCATCTATGAGTTCTCCTACTTTGTCTTGTGCGAAATCAGAGCCGACAACCGTGTGCGGAATATGGTCATCCATGCCTAATGCAAGCCGGCCTCCTTTTTCATTTGCTAAAGCAACTATATACCCCAGGACACATTTTCGCCTATCTCGTGGATCTGTATGCTTGCCTCCTGCAAATGGATAATTCCGTTTGGCTTCCTTAAACTCTATGTGGTCCTCACTTTCACGAAGTTTCTGCAATTCTGCAATTGTAATATCCATAAATTAATCCCATTCTAAACTCACTACAAAAGTACAAAAATGATAGAAATACAGCCCATCCTCTATCAACTTCAAAATAAAAGTCAAGATTGGCTTATTTTCTCATCCTTTCTTTCTCATCGTCCATATCCATGCGTCGGTTGAGCCTTTCCTGCATTTTGTCAAGAAAATAGGTACGGCTGTCGTTCTTGCGCAGTTTGAGGTCTGAATAGATGCGGTAGCAGTCCTTCGCCTCCACATTGAACAATGAATAGAAGATATCGGCAAGTTCGCCGACAGTAATTTCCCCGTCATTGACACAGCCCATTTCCGCCATGCCGTAGAGGATTTCCACAAGGTCGGAGGCCTTGCCTGTCCAGCGCAGGACGGTAGAGGGCCGTGCCATCTTATGATGATTGTCCGGCCTTGATTGCTGATGTAGTGGCGGTACTTGAATGTGGCTTGCGGAAAGATGTCTCTGCATCTTGCGCACGAAGGAGAGAGCCTTGCGGACATACATGCCGTGGCCGGTGTCCATACTCTGTATTGCTTTGTGGTACTGAAGTTCCGTTTCCGCATAGCTGAGGGCGGGCAGAGGATGGCAGGGACTTGCCGCTCCCATGCAGAGTGATACCACTGCCATTGTGAAATCATTGTATGCCGCATTTAGTCCGTTGCGGCTGTCAGGATTGTCTATCAGACGAAAAAACTCCGTTTCCATCAATATGAGATGCTCCATCTGTTATCAGTTTTATGTTGTTACACTTTGGTAAGGATGTGCGCACATAAAACATCAGGACAAACGGAGTTCCATATCGTGCCGTATTCTTATCGTCGGACAGACACCGCATTGACATACAAGGATATCGTACTTCTAAAAAAATCCACGGCTTCCAGACGAGACACGCAGAAGCGTAAAATATATTGACGGTGTGTAAATCCGGTTTACACCCGGGTTTTATCAAACGGACCGATTTTTCGGAAAACGGTTCTTACAGTGCCGTTCTTGCTTATCGAAGTGCTTTCACTTTCCCAGCATGTTGCAGGAGGGATACATGTTCGGAACAGCCTCGTTCCATTTCCCTGCATGACAGGAACGGTACAGATGACAATTTCATCAACCAGCCGCATCTGCAGCATCGTATTTATAATGCTTTCATTCCGTGGCAACGCTTCAATGAGATAGACGGCATCATTGCATTCATTCTCCAAGTCCTCCATCAGCATGGACAGGGGGCTGTCCGCATTCAGTATGAATGTGGCTCCTTGATACAAAACGGCCCGTTCATCATAAAGAGACGGGTACTGTTCCTTGCAGCCCTCCACCATATACCCGTCAATGGACTGGACTGCGAATATCTGTACTTTTGCCATATATCCGGTCTTTGTCTTTTGACCGGAAGCCGTCCAAAAAAGAAGCGTGCAAACGCACCACTTTCAAGCGACGGCTCTGGAAAGCCTTTACAGAGAGTATGCGAATGCACGCCATGCGTTAGCATAGCATAAGCATTGCGCAATCGTCTCTGTAGTTCCAATGTTCCAGATTTTCGCTTGAAACGCCTTGCGGTCTTATGTCTATATATTGTCGGACAGACAGCGCCAGCCGCCTTGTCCGTCTGTATCAAATGCCGTCAGGAAGAATATATCCTCCTGCTGCCTGACACAAAGATACTCCTTTTATGCGGAATATCTCCAACTTCGGATTCTTTTCTAAAGTATATTGTACTGTTCCATTTTCTTATACAGTGTCGGAGGACTGATACCGAGCAGCCTTGCCGCCTGTCTCTTGTTCCCTCCGGCCTGTCTCAGGGCCTTGATTATCCGTTCTCTCTGCATGTTCTCATCCGTCAATGCAAGATCCGTATCCGCTGCCGTATTGTCAATTTTCAGTTCCAGAGTTTCCGAATTGACCAGCCCCTCACTTGCCATCAGTACGGCCGTCTGTACCACCTGCTTCAATTCCCGAACATTACCGGGCCAGCGGTAGTCAAGCAGCATTTTCCTTGAACCGGCATCGAATCCTTTGACAGACTTCTTCAAGGATTCGTTCATCCGTCCGAGAAAATAGTCGGCCAGAGGCAATATGTCCTCCCGGCATTCCCTCAGCGGAGGTACTTCTATAACGAATTCTCTCAGGCGGTAATACAGATCCCTGCGGAAGCGTTTCTCCTCTATCGCCGTCTCCAGATTCTCGTTGGTGGCGGCGACAATCCGTACATCTGCCGTTATGTCCCGATTACCTCCTAACGGGCGGTAAGTCCTGTTCTGAATAGCCCTCAACAGCATCTGCTGCACTTCCAACGGGAGATTGCCGACTTCATCAAGGAACAAAGTTCCGCCGTCTGCTTCCATGAAATATCCTGACTTGCTCCCGTCCGCTCCTGTAAATGCACCTTTCTCGTGCCCGAACAGTATGGATGCCGCAAGAGAAGGAGTAAGCATGCTGCAATCCAGAGCGACATAGGGCTTGTCCGAACGGGTGCTCTGCTCATGTATTTTCCTTGCGATATGATCTTTGCCGGTACCGTTCTCGCCAAGTATCAGGACACTCATGTCGGTTGGTGCCACAAGTCTGACCCTGTGGTGTATATTACGGAAAGCCTCGCTTTCCCTTTCGTATATCCGGTCCTGTTTCTGGATTTTCTGTTCCTGCTGTCTCCATAGATTATGCAGCACCGGCAGCAGCTCGTCCTCCAGCATGCGTTTGCTGACATAATCAGTGGCTCCTGATTTCATTGAGCGGACAGCGGTAGGAACTTCATCGTAGTCAGTCATTATGAAGAACGGATTACGGTGTCCTGAATCACGGAGATGTCGCAACAGTTCTATGCCGTCTCCGTCGGGAAAACGCAGGTCTGAAAGGATAATGTCATCCGGTTCCACATTAAGTAATGCCTTCCTCGCCGCCTGAAGACTGTAATATTTCTTCGAAGGTACTCCGGACTTGGCGAGAAGGTTGCCCACATAGTCGCAATAGACCGGGTTGTCCTCTATTATAATCACTTTTCCCATAGCTCCTCCTTCTTCTTTTGAGCCTGCATGACAATCATTTCTCCTGTATCCAGCACAGCCTGCACCTTTTCTTTCAGTTCCGTTCCGCCCATCTCCGGAGAGTGTACTGTATCGTAGAGGTCTTGAAGAGGACGGGCCGCATTGAGCAGCATCCATGAACTGCGCAGATGGTGTATCATGGTATCCAATCCGGCAATATCCATCTTCCTGCAGGCCTGCCATATTTTATCCATTTCCTTCACTGTCTCTGATGCAAGCCTGTCCAGAGTCTCTTCTTTGTTTCCATAGGCAATCAGCGGTGTCAGATCTATACTGTCATGAGCGGGACGGGTGTTGCCGATACAGGATGAAATGATGCGTGCCGCCTCGTCACCGGAAAACGGCTTGAACAGGCAGGCGCTGAAGCCCGCGGCAAGCAGTTCCGCTTCCGAACTGTTGTCCATTGCGGTGCAGGCTATTACCGGGATTTCCCTGGAATTCCCGATGTTTGAGGTGCGCAGCAATTCAAGCATTTCATAACCGTTGATGTCCGGCATTTTCAGGTCAGTAATCAGCAGGTCATAGTCACGTGTACGCATACAGTCCAGCAGCTCACGGACATTACGGCATATATCGCAGTGTATTTTCTGCCTGACAAGCATTTCTTTTGTCATCGCCAGGATCACCTCATCGTTATCAAGGAGCAGTACGGTGATATTCCCGCATGACACGGTTCTGTTATCCAAGTTCTCACTGATACTGCCGGCCGTATCAAGAGGCAGTTTTATAGTAAAGGTACAACCTTCTCCGGATTCGCTGTCCAAAAAGATTTTTCCGTTCATCAGCCTTACAAGATTGCGTACTATGGACAGGCCGAGGCCGAATCCGTCCTGCGTAGCTGCATTTGAAAGTCTTTCAAATGGTCTATAGATTATTTTCTGATGCCGTTTATCTATTCCGCTGCCGGTATCTTCCACTTCCATCGTATATATTCCGTGGTCGAATGACGCTCTTATGGACACCATGCCTCTTTCTGTAAATTTCACAGCATTGGAGAGCAGGTTGCTTCCTATGCGCAATACCATGTCTTTATCACCCAAGACCACTTCGTCAATACAGTTCTCCGACACGAATGCAAGCCCTTTAGCCTCTGCCTGTGGTCTGAATTCGGCATCAAGGGTTTCAACGATACCGGCCAGGCGGAAAGGTCTGGGACTGACGGTCTCCTTCCCGCTGTCAAGACGGAAAAAATTGAGCAGGTTGTTGAGCAGTGCTGTCATGCGGTCTGAGGACAGCAGTATGGCCTCCGTATGCCGTTGTCTCTCTGTATCGGCGATGTCTTGTGTAAGCAGTTCCGCGTTGCCGCTTATGGCCGCCAATGGTGAGCGCAGTTCATGCGTTATGGTCTGTATGATTTTCCGGCGGGATTTTATAAGTTCTTCGTTCTTGCCGTTGATTTTCCGGAGTTTGCTTATCAGTTCCTCTTTCTGTTTACTGTCCCGTTCCCTGCATTGGATATCACGCATGATTTTGATGTGCGAGACGATGAGCAGGACGATGGCAGCACCTACGAGTCCGGCTATGAGGCGAAAGGAATGCCTTTGCGCCTCGGCAATCTTCTGCTCCCGGTACTGGAAAGCGGTCTGTGCCTGTCTGTCCAGCATGGCTATGAACGAGTACAGCCTGATGTTCAGTTCGCGGTTGTAGAAGCGGAGGCTGTCGGTATAGGTGTCAAGATCGCGGATACGCTTCTCCTGCAGGGATATGAGCCGCTCGTTCAGGGAATGAAGGGGTGCGGCGGGAACTGGAATTGTCACCGTGTCCTTTTTGCCGAACCATCCGGCTATGCCTTTCTTCTTCCGGATGACCGTTCTGGTACGGGTGGCCTGTGATGTTACTTTCGGCAACTGCTCCGCTATAAGGCTGTCCTATTTCCTGACAGTGGAATGCTTTCATGATGCGGTACAGGTGATGTTCTTTGTCGGAGAGCAGCATCCGCAGGGTGTCCACCTGTTCTGGCAGGACAAATCCGGTACAGTTTTGTTTCAGGTCTGCTAACAGGGTATCGACTGACATACGTTTCTCGTGATACAGATGGTACTCCGTAGTGTCCCATGCCATGACCGACTCTCCGAGGGTTGCAAGCTCTGTGATGCGGCGGTGTACGGTGTTGATGTCCCGGCGAACAGACCGTATCTCCGCACTCTCTTCCTCGATTTCCCTTATCCGGGCACGGTCAAAGAGTAATATGGCAGTCATGCTGCCAATAAGCATAATAAGTATAATATAGGAAAATAATATTTTCTGTCGTAAAGACATATACATTTTGTCCCAATTTATCCTCAATATGTCTTCCTGTAGCTCATGACGGCCCAAGTGCCGAAGAAAACGTCAAAGCCCAGCAATGCCAGAAGCTGGTGGCTGAGGTCTGCTAAAGAGCATCCCTGCAGATAGACCCCTCTCATCATCTCAATGAAGTATCTCGGAGGGTTCAGCCAGGTGATAACCTGTGCCCATTCAGGCATGGAGGATATAGGAGTGAGCAGTCCGCTCATC
>DVIP01000051.1 GCA_018711225.1 Candidatus Cryptobacteroides intestinipullorum
ATCGTATTCAGTACCTGGTCAGGAGTGTCGAGCACAAGGCTGGAGCAAACCCCGTCCGCAAAAGCCTTCCTCAACTCCTTTTCATGAGGCACATCTATATATTCCTCTATTTCAGGATATCCGTACCCGAGGACGCAGGCATTGAACCTCGCGGAATCCGACGGGAGCAGCACCATTTCCATATCGGACGAATGGGCAGTGCGGGCCACAAGCCTGTATGCCCCGCCGACACCGATAGTGCTGTCGGTCAGATGCTCATACACGCGGGCAGGAACCACGACGGACACAGGCTTCCCGGAAAGATTCTTCAGGACATACTCCTCGCAGACCGCAGCCTTTTCCGTAGAAGGGAAGAGACAGCGGGTTATCTCCATGTCCCCATGCCGCTCGGTCACGGTCATCAGGCCGTCCAGACATATCCTTTCCACCCTTCCGGCACCCAACGGCTTTCCGTCCACAGTGATTCCGTCCGTGAAATCCTGGCAGAACTGCATGGAAGTATGCCCGTATGTATTGTTCGGATATTTCCTGAGCAGCGGCCATATAACATTCCTTTTCAGCGAGAAGGCCCCGGAGTCATCCACACCGTATTCATATATTGCGGATATCCTCTCTCCGCTCATTTCGATATGGTCATGATGGCCGAAATCCCCGGGAGACACATTCCACACGATGGAGTGCGGGCCTGAAATCTCCCATATACGGCCGGACTTCTCCGCGGATTCCTTCTTCAGGACGGGTACTATATGCTTCCAAATCAGTGAGGATTCCTTCGCATCGTCATCCATCACCTCAGCGGTAGCGGCTATTACGGCATCGTATTCCGGGAACACATAGATGAACTGTCCGTACATGCCTGCAGCATAGAAGGCATCAGGATTTCTCCATATCTGATATCCGTAGCCGGTAGAATGGTACCTGTCACTGTCCGATACGCTTCCGGACGGGAGATCCCAGCTGAAAAAACTCTGCACCGCTTCGTCAAGCCACTTTTCCGGTATTACCTGCCGTCCTGCGTAACGCCCGTGGTCAAGCATGGCTACACCGACCTTGGCCATTTCCTCAGGCTTGAGCCAAAGGCCCCATCCTCCGCAGTTGATGCCCTGTATCTCATCCCAACGAGGCTTTTCCATTCCGAGCGGCTTGAACAGACGCGGATAAAGATAGTCCGCAATCTTCTCTCCCGTCACTTTCTGCACGGCAGCCGACAGCATGAATGACCCGAGACTGTTGTAACAGTTGTTCGTGCCGGGCTCAGCTTCAAACGGTACAGTGAAAAAGTCGGTCCTGATATCTTTCCCGCGGCTTCGGAGAAAGGCGTCAAGGCTGTCTATGTCTCCTGTAAGTCCTTCTTTCATGTACCTTTCCCCCAGAACGAACGTAGGATCCGTCTTCTGTCCGCAAGCCATCACCAGATAATCGCGTATGTCCGCATCCCGGAGATGTGCTTTCAGACCGGCATCCGCCAGTGTGTCAAGCACTGCCCCGGCTTCATCCGGGAAAATATCGGCCATCCTGTCATCAAGAGACAGGAGACCTTCCTCCACAGCATAGCCTACGGCCAATGAGGTGAAAGTCTTGCTCACGGACCACATCCTGTGAAGGTCATCCGCTGTCCAGCCGTTCAGATAGGCTTCGCCTGTCACCTTCCCGTTCTGGACAATGACAATGGAATTTATGTCAATATCCTTGTCCGCCGCTTCCCTGACGTAAGCCTCGAGAGCCGCTTTCATATCCGCCGATCCCTCCTGTCTCGGCAATTCCCTGTCGCCTGCACAGCCCCCGAGAAAAAACACAAGGGCAAAGGCTGCAATAAAATTCCTTTTCATATCGCTAATTGTTCGTTATCCCGGAATATCCTCGTGCGAAACCGGATTCAGTTCCCGTAGAAATACGGATTCGGTCTGTCCACTATCTCCAACCCGCAATCCCCAGTGTCAACATTCACGCAGTCATGTATGCTGAATGTCGCATCCTTTTTCCATCTTGAGAAGTCGTTCCCCTCCAGTATCACGTCCCCGCAATACTGCACGTCGATGGCCGACAAATCCCCGAAAAGGGCCGGCCAAGTTCCGGAATCTATGAATACATTGTTCCTTATGCTCAGGTCCGCGACACTCAGCGCATATATTATCTGGGAATCGAAGGTCTCGACGATATTGTTCTCGAAAGAGATATTGCGGTGATAGAAGAAATCGTCCGAGCGGCCGTCACTGCCGATCATCGGGTCTATCTGAAGGACAGCCTGCGGGGAATTTCCGCCGATGCCCAGATCCTTGAACCTGTTGTTCCTTATAATGATGTCTCCGCATCCTCCGGATTCATACCAGTAGTTCGCATCGCCGCATACGACTATTCCGGCCATCATGGATGCGAAATTGCAGTTTTCAACCAACACGTCACCCGGAGTGGAAAGAAGGAGGCTTCTCGCCCTGTTGTACCTGACCGTGCAGTTCCGTATGACCGCTGAAGCTCCCCTCGAGATATTCTCGACGGCATATCTCTCCGGGTCGTCCAATGTCCCTACAGGAAAATCCGTACTGAAAATGTACCAGTTTTCGTTCACCCTGTCTATGGAACGGACCCTGCCCGTACCCACCGGACGCATAGTGGCCTTTTCTATTATCCTTATCACATCCCCCTTGTCCGCAAAACGGTTTCCCTTCTGCTGCCGGTGGCCGAACGAAGCCGCAAACTCCCTGTCGGAAAGAATCCTTTTCATCTGCATGTATGTGCCATGGATATTCACGGCATCGTCGAGCATGCTCTCGAAACGGCAGTCCTCTATCAGGATGTCCCCGGTACAGTCCACGAAATGAGTGGCGTCTGCGGATGCGGTGACCATACGCGACGAGCCCTCGCGCCTGGCCGTACTGTAGTTCCGCACCGTTATGTCCCGGCAATATTGGGCTATCAGGGACATCGCGCCGCTGTGATAGATCCGCACACTGTCTACCTGGATGTCCCGGCTGTCCGTCAGGACTATAGCCGAACAGTAAGTGTCGCCCGGATGGACCCCCTTGTCCACCCATACGCTGCCCACCGGAGGCAATTCCTTCGACCATACATTGCCGAATGTCACAAGACCTTTTTCCACCTCGCTCGCAGTGAACTGATGCAGGGGCCAATGCTGGTATTCGGCAGTGTTGTAGTACGGTCTGAGTGTCCGTGGATCGAACACTATGTTTTCTCCGAGCCGCGCCTCCCAGTCATACCCGAGGAAAGTGAATCTCTCGTCGAGGATATTGTATCTGTTCGCCGGGTCTATCCTCAGGGTGAATGTCCTCGCTGCGGGATCTGTCGCCACCACCGTCCCTTCAAGGGTGAACGGGGCGTCATAGTCTATGGATATGCCTGAAATCCTTACGTTCCTGCACCCCGTCACGGCGAACGGAATAACGGCGCCATGGAAGACGAAGTCCGAGGCCGCGCCCTCCACAGAGACATTCTTCATGCTTTCCAGATTGAAAATGACGGTTTTCATCCCGTTGTCATTGTTCGATACTGAAAGATATTTTCCGAAAGCTTCCTCCGGATAAAAGTCGAAGGTTCCGGGGTGGAATTTCAGGGTGACGTGTCCCCGCGGATGTTTTTCCAGTATTTCACGCACTACGGGTGTATAGTCCCTTATAGACGGGTCGGCACTGATTTCCACGACCCTGTTCCGGGAACATCCGCACAAGGCAGCTACTGCCAGCAGTACGGCACAGGCCGCAGCGGATAGTTTGCAGATTTTCTTCATTCCGGTAATATTGGCTTTAGTGTCATCGGTTTCGGCAAATATATCATATAGGGCAAACGGCCGCCGTCACGAATCGTTCATATTTTAGCACATTTGCAAAAACATGGTCAGGAATGCCTGTCCTGAGCATCTCCGGAGTCTGGAGAAGGGTTTCCGGTCCGCTCCCCTTCAGCACCGCCAGTACGGGAATCCCTGCGGTAGTCCTTGGGAAGGACATGGAATTCCTCGTAGAATATCTTCGAGAAATAGGATATATTGTTGAATCCAGTGGAATACATCACCGAAGACACGGAAAGATTTTCATCGGAGGCCAGCATCTGCGCCGCCCTCTTGAGTCTGATGCTTCTGATGAACCGTATCGCGGAAAGACCCGTGAGCGACTTTATCTTCCTGTATAATGTAGGCCTGGACAGCCCTATTTCCTCACACAATTCATCCACGCCGAATTCCGTTTCCGGAATATGCTCTTCTATGACCGATATCAGATTTTTCAGGAACCGCTCGTCGGAGGTAGTCCCTGAAATGGCGGACGGCTCCACAGAAATGCTGTTTCTGAACGACTCCCTGATACTCTCTCTCTGGCGGATCAGATTGTCAATCCTGGAAATCAGGAGTTCCGTATGGAACGGTTTGGTCATATAATCGTCTGCCAGAGCCTCGAACCCTTCTATCTTGTCGACAGGAAGACTTCTTGCAGAGAGCAGTATGACAGGGATATGGGAAGTGTCCGGATTGGACTTTATGCGCTGGCAAAGTTCCATCCCGTCCATCTCCGGCATTATCACATCGGAAATTATGATATCCGGCTGGTCGGCTATGGCCTTTTCATATCCTTCACGCCCGTCCCTGGCCATAATGACATTGTAATGCAGGGAAAGGAACTTGCCGAGATAATCTCTCAGGTCAGGGCTGTCATCGGCTACCAGAACGGTGTATGTCTTGCCGGAAGACCAGCTGCGCCTTGAGGACGTGTCATCCGGTATTTCCGGAAGGGCCTCGTAATTGGCAGGATTGTCGCTGTTGCTGTAGTCCCTGTCGATTTCGGATTCATCGAAATGGGCGTCTCCGGTGCGCAGTCTCAGATAGAACACCGCATTCCTGCCGGGAACGGATTCCGCATATATCTCGCCTCCGTGAAGTGCCACTATATGCTTCGACACCGCCAGGCCTATTCCCATACCCTTTCCGAGATTGTTGTTGACTCCCTGGTGGAAACGCACGAATATCTTTTCCAGATCTTCCGGCATTATACCCATTCCGGTATTGAAGACAGAAAGGAGCACTCCGTCATATCCCCTGGAATCGTCCTTCCTGACCGAAAGGCGGATATCCCCTCCGGTTTCGGGCGAATACCTTATGGCATTGGACAACAGGTTCATAAGGACCTTTTCCATTTCCATCTTGTCGATGAACAGTATGACCGGTGTTTCCGGCAGATCGAGGGTGAAGGCAATCCCGTGCTTCTTCATGGTTGGGACAAACAGCATGGCGACTTCCTCGACGAAGCGGCAGAAGTTCACTTCCACGACATGAAGTCGGATATTGCCGTTGTCGTATTTACGCAGATCCGTCACAGTGTCAAGGAGTTTCTGCAGTATCATCGTACTGCGCCGCACTATCAGCAGCCTGTCCCGAGTGGTCTTGCCGATATTGGCATTTTCGAGAAGTTCGTTAACCGGAGTGGTTATCAGGGTCAGCGGGGTCTTGATTTCATGGAGGAAGTCGGTATGGAACTTCATCTCGTTTTCGTTTCGCTGCTCTTCCTCAAGACGGAGCTTGTGTTCCATCTCCAGTTCGTAATGCTGTCTGTTCCGCCTCTGGACCGAAGTCTTGAGAAAATACAGCATCCCGAGTCCCATGCAGAAGTACAGGAACATCGCGCCCGTACTTTTCCACAGCGGCGGCCTTATCGTAACGGCAAGCCTGGCCGGTTCTTCGCTCCAAACCCCGTCGCTGTTGGCCCCGTATACGGAAAACACGTATTTCCCGTGTTTCAGGTTCAGATATGTGGCGGAACTGTTTCTTCCGTCAGTATAATGCCACATATTGTCGGAGCCTTCCAGTCTGAACCTGTACCTGTTCATTTCCGGATGCTCGTAGTGCAGTGCGGCGAAGCGGAAGGAAAGGCTGTTGCAGTCGTATGGCAGGACAATCCTTTCCGCATGGCGAAGCGGCGTTTCCATTACAGGCTTGCCCCTGAGCGAATCTCCGGGGAATATTTCCTTGCCGTTGATTTCAAGTTCGGTCAATACGGTTCTCGGCGGTATGCCGTTCCTGCTGATTCCGAGAGGATCGAATATGTTGAATCCGTCCGGACCCCCGAATACCAGTCTCCCGTCATGGAATTTTCCGGATGCCCAGATCTTGAACACATCGCTCTGCAACCCGTCATTCTTCAGAAATGTCTTCACATCACCATTTTCCGGGTCGAAACGGACGAGACCCCGGCTGCTGCCTATCCAGAATATGCCGTTCGCGTCTTCCTGGACGGACTCGAATTCATTCGTCATAAAGGCGCAGTTCCCGCTGTTGTAATGGAGGAATTTCAGTTCTGAGGCATCTCGGGGTCCGGTAAGTTTGTTCAGACCGCCACCGAGCGTGGCTATCCACAAGTTCCCTTCCTTATCCTTATGGAACGCGGAAATGTAATCCCCCTTCAGCCCTGTGTCATTCTGTGAAGGATATACCCTGAGAACCGATGTAACATCTCCGTCATCGTCGCAGATGAATCTTGTGAGCCCCAGACGGGAGCCTATCCATATATAATGTTTCCCGTCATAATCTTCCGCCAGGATATCCGTGCAGAAATTGTCTGCAAGAGAGGCAGAATCGGCAGGATCGCTGCCGAAATTGGTCCAAGTCCCCGCGTACCATCCGTCCGCCCCCTCTCCGGGGACATACCTGAATACCCCGTGATTCGTACTCAGCCACAAATGCCCGAACGAGTCGCTTTGGGCCATGTAAATGCTTGCCATATTCAGAAGATGATTTCCGGAGAAGCCGCCGAAGCCGAAATGCCGACCTTCAATCGCCCTGCCGATATTGTCTCCGGAAATTATTTTCGGGCCGCACGTCCAGGCGCTTATCCAAATGGAGCCGTTGGCATCTTCATAAATGAAGGAGACAGGCATTCCGTTGAACATGGACAGCGAGACCGGATCTATGCGTATTATGTCTTTACCACTCCGCATGACATACAGATTCCCGTCGCGTGTGGAAATCCAGAGCCTGTCTGCGCTGTCCGCATACATGCAGACGATATGGTCCTTGCCCGCGGCTTCGGAGACAGTATACAGGCTGAAATCATCGACATGGCGTATTTTCTTGTAACATCCGTTGCCGATGGTACCTATCCACAGGACATCGGACCTGTCCATATAGAATGATGTAATGTCACAGCTGTTGAAGCCGTATTCTGCGTATGGCCCGTATCTGTGGACAATATGGAAATCCCTGTCATAGCAGACCATTCCGTCCCGTCTTGTCCCCACCCACAGATAGCCCGATGCCGTCTCGTAAAGCGATATCGCTTCACAGGAATTGAGTTTGCGCCATGACCAGTCCGAACACTCCACCACATAGCATCCGTCATATCCTACGGCAAATAGCCGGTTCTTGTCTTTGAGCCAGACTGCCGAACAGAAATAGGCATCAGGCAGGAATGGCTTTAAGGCGTACCCCCCCCCACTGGTCTCTTCGTAGAGACAGAGTCCTGCAGGAGTGCACAGCACCATGCCTTTCCCTGGAATTGAACATCCTCCCATCACGCCTGAAGCAAGCCAGTGGGAATCCATTTTGAAACTGCTGTCCGCCAGATCAAGCAGGGAAATGCCCGCATCCGTACAGATGCAGATTTTCCCGTCATGGCCGAACATTCCGTTTACATTGTTCAGGGGCACAGGTATAGTCCGGACAAAGCGGTCATTCCCGGTATCATATACGGAAAGACCTCCTGTTTCTGTCCCGATATAGAGAAGACTGTCTCCGGGAAAATAAAGGGATTTGATTCTTGAACTTTTCAGAATGGAATTTGTAACATTGAAGACTTCCATTCTGATACCGTCATACCTGCACAGTCCGGAGTATGTCCCGAACCAGAGAAAACCTTCATCGTCTCCGGTAATGGCGCTCACATCCGTATGGGGCAGATTCTCAGATACGGATATTTGTTCGAGGTAGAGTCTTTCGCGGGCTTCCGCCACGTTCATAAGACAGCACAGGACCGGAATGCAAAACAGGATGATACGGATTTTCATGTCTTCTTCACATAAGGAATATACAAACTTAATCGTTTTTCCCGTTTTCTGCAATCGGAAATTGAGGCCGGAGCCTACCTCGCGGCAAAAAGAAAGAGGGTGGGTCAAAAGGCAGAAAGTACCCTTTTGACCCACCCCCTCTCACTCTGAAATCACTCCACGACCGAACTGAGCCGGATGACGGCCTTCTTCAGACCCTTTGACGTGGCTTCGAGGATGATCTCCCCGGGCTCTTCAGTCGATGAGACGATGGCTGTCATCATCCCCGAGAAGACTTTCATGCGAGGTCTCTGGAACGGCTCCAGAGAGGTCGGGTCACCGTTGGCCCCGGCACGGTACCATCCGTTGCCCTTGAC
>DVIP01000052.1 GCA_018711225.1 Candidatus Cryptobacteroides intestinipullorum
AGTGGCCCACCATATAGGCATAGCCGGGAAATTCGCCAGAAAGATTCCGTACAGGTTCAAGGCCACCTATTCCAAGAATTTCGGACAATATGTCCAGAGTTATGCGGACATATTCGACAGTGCCCCGGAACAGGTCTCGCTTGCCCTGGAGGTCGATGTCCCGAGGATTTTCAGAAAACTTCCCGTATCACTTTCCGTAGGGGCATACGGTGATGTCGGAGAGCTTTATGAAAACAATTTCGGACTGGTCCTGCGCCTGACATATTCCGGTGAATGGTTTTTACGTAAACAGTCACCTTCATTATGAGAATATTGGTTACAGGAGCGGCCGGATTTATCGGAGCACATCTTTCAATGGCGCTTTTCAGGGAGATGAAAGGCGTCAGCATCATCGGACTGGACAATCTGAACGACTATTACGATCCGTCGCTCAAGAAATACAGGCTTGAAGGCATAGCCGGAGCCTGCAGGGATTGCGGCGGTGCCGCAGAATCTTCTGTGTGGAAATTCATCGAGGGTGACATTGCGGACAAGGATCTCGTCATGGATATCTTCAATGATTTCAAGCCGGAAATAGTGGTGAACCTTGCGGCCCAGGCCGGTGTGCGGAACAGCATTCTGAACCCCGACAGCTATATCAGGTCCAATGTGACGGGCTTTTTCAATATCCTGGAAGCCTGCAGGCATTCGTATGACGGCGGATGTGCTGGGGTACGCCATCTGGTCTATGCGTCCAGTTCATCCGTATACGGTTCTAACAGCAAGGTGCCGTATTCGGTTTCCGACATGACGGACAGCCCCGTGTCACTCTATGCCGCCACCAAGAAGAGCGACGAGCTGATGGCATACGCCTATTCCAAACTGTACGATATCCCGGCGACCGGACTGAGGTTCTTCACGGTATACGGTCCTGCGGGACGCCCTGACATGGCTTACTACAGTTTCGCGGACGCCATGGTGGAAGGAAGGAAATTCCACGTGTACAATTACGGGGAGTGCATGAGGGACTTTACCTATATCGGTGACATAGTGAAAGGCATCATAGCTGTCATGAAACATGCTCCTGAAAGGCGGAAAGACAGCGACGGCCTGCCTGTCGCCCCTCACAGGATTTACAATATAGGAAAAGGGACTCCGGAAAAACTTATGGATTTTCTGGAGATACTCGGGGAGGAACTCGTGTCGGCACGCGTATTGCCCTCAGACTTCGATCTGAGGTCGCATCTGGAAATGTTCCCGATGCAGCCCGGAGACGTGGCGGTCACATTTGCAGATACTTCTGCGCTGGAACAGGATTTTCATTACATACCTGATACCGGACTCAGGGAGGGACTCAGGAAATTCGCCCTGTGGTATCGGGATTATTACAGACTTTGAATTATGGCGGAAAAAATTGCGATAGCAGGGACGGGTTACGTGGGCATGTCGGTGGCGACATTGCTGGCACAGCACAATCATGTGGTGGCAGTGGACCTGATACCTGAGAAGGTAGACATGGTGAACCGGAAAAAATCACCGGTGCAGGATGAATACATAGAACGGTATCTTCTGGAGAAGAATCTGGACCTGCAGGCCACGCTGGACGGGGCGTCCGCATACAGGGATGCAGACTGGGTGATAATAGCCGCGCCTACGAACTATGACAGCAAGAAGGATTTTTTCGATACAAGCCATGTGGAAGAGGTCATCGACATGGTGCTTTCGGTTAACCCTGATGCCGTCATGGTCATAAAAAGCACCGTTCCGGTAGGGTATTGCCGCGGACTCTATGTCAGACTGGCGGAAAGGTTCGCAAACAGCCCTGCATTGCGCGGGAAAAAGCTGAAACTTCTTTTCTCCCCGGAATTTCTGAGGGAAAGCAAGGCCCTGTATGACAATCTTTATCCTTCAAGAATCATTGTCGGGTATCCCAAGCCTGATTCGGGTACGGCAGAGGAGATGGCCGCCATTAGGGAAACGGCCTCGCCTGATCTGGCAGAGAAAGCCTCCCGCTTCGCTTCCATGCTTCAGGAAGCCGCTTTGGCCAAAGATATTCCCACTTTATTCATGGACCTGAAGGAGGCGGAGGCCGTCAAGCTGTTCGCCAATACGTATCTGGCCCTCAGGGTGTCGTATTTCAATGAACTGGATACTTACGCGGAAATGAAGGGGCTTGATACAAGGTCAATAATAGACGGCGTATGCCTTGACCCGCGCATCGGAAGCCATTATAACAATCCGTCGTTCGGCTACGGCGGCTACTGCCTGCCGAAGGATGCGAAGCAGCTTCTCGCCAATTACAAGGATGTGCCGGAAAACCTTATCGAGGCCATCGTACAGAGCAACAGTACCCGGAAGGATTTCATCGCGGACAGGGTTCTGGAGAAGGCCGGGTACTACACTGCCAACAGCAACTGGAGCAAATGCTCCGAACATCCGGTCACGATAGGGGTGTACCGCCTGACCATGAAGTCCAATTCCGACAATTTCAGGCAGAGTTCCATCCAGGGAGTGATGAAACGCATCAAGGCCAGGGGAGCGACTGTCATAGTCTATGAACCGTCCCTGGAAGACGGCACCACTTTTTTCGGAAGCGAAGTGGTGAATGACCTGTCACGTTTCAAGGAGATGAGTCTCTGCATTCTGGCGAACAGGTACGATCCCGTACTGGACGATGTGAAGGAAAAAGTCTATACAAGGGACATATTCAAGAGGGATTGACCTATATTACATAGGCTATTTCCTTGAAATTGAATTTCTTGACGGAACCGTCCCGAAGACGCACCAAAAGAAGCCCTTCACTTGAAACACCGCAGATGGTGCCGCTGAAATATTTTCCGACGCTGTCTTCATGGCCGTTCACAAGTGCATTTGCAGGGAGGTAGGCCGGACGTCCGGAAAGATCGGCGAAAAGAGCTTCCTGCCCCATTCTGTACAGCCTGGACAGGTAGATTTTCCGGAGCCTGTCATCCGGCATCACGATATGTCCGCAGAAGATTTCCATGAACTCTTCAAGCAGTGTGCGGATGTTGTATCTCTTTCCGGTAATGACTGCCATGGAGGTCGGGTTCGGCAGGTCGGGAGGGAAAGACAGCTGGTTCACGTTCAGTCCGATTCCTACGACTGAAGTGCTCAGAAAACTTCCCGAGAGGGAGTTTTCGACAAGCATTCCGGATATTTTCCTGTCTCCTGCATAAATGTCGTTCGGCCATTTGATTTCAGAGGGTATGCCGTGTCTTTCCAGAAGGGTGCATTGTGCGGCGGCAGCGGCTTCCGATATCCGGAATTGCCCGGCTGCCCTGACCGGCGGCAGTAGGCCGCCGGAATTTGTTTCCGGGCCGTCATTCTGAAAACGCAGGAGTATACTGAAAGTCAGGTTTTCGCCTTTGTCCGATTTCCATGCATTGCCCCTCTGTCCTCTCCCGGAAGACTGGTATTCCGCGGCGATTACAGACATGTTCTCAAGCCCGGCGGCCGCTCTCAGGGCTTCATTATTGGTGGAATCGAGTTCTTCATGCCATTTGATGTCGTACTTGCTTTTCATTGGTGCAGAGTTTGAATGTCCGGCCGGCTGACATTATGGCAGACATACGGGTTTGCGCATGCATTTTGCCATAATGATTAAGGTTTCATATACTGCAGCATGCCTGGGATGGCGGACTGGATTTGCATTGCTCCCGACTTCTGCGTATATTTGCCTGATGGCATATATACAGTGGTGCCTCGGCATGGCAAACAGAGCTTGCATTGCTTCCGGCTTCTGCGTATATGTGTATTACAAAATGTAAAATTAATAAAAATACCGGATGGATAACAACGAAATCAAGGTCATTGCTGATGCGATGCTCGAAAAGAAAGGAATTGATGTCGTGTCGCTTGACCTGAGGGCTATAGGTACGGCTATTTCAGATTATTTTATAGTTTGCAACGCTGATTCCACTACCAATGTGAACGCCATAGCGGACAATGTGGAAGACAGGATGATAGAGAAATGCGGCAGAAAGGTGCTGCGTTCCCAGGGTAAGGAAAATTCATTCTGGATAATACTGGACTACGGGGACATAGTGGTCCATATTTTCCAGACCGAGTACCGTGAATTTTACAGGCTGGAGTCGTTGTGGGCCGATGCCGCACGGACGGAATATTCGGATGCGGAGGACAAATAGTACCGGGAACAGAGACAATTCATATACGGAAATGGACAATAATACAAATAATGGAAAAGGTCCCGGGAGCAATCCCAGGAAGACCATGAATTTCAAATTCAACTTTTCCTGGATCTACATGATCCTGATGCTCGTGATCGTGTGGATGTTCTTCAACCAGGGAGGCTCCAACCCGCAGAAGATTGAATGGGACGATGTACGGCAGCAGATACTTGCCGGAGACGTGAAGGAAATCGTGTTTGTAAGGAATGACTTTGAGGGTAAGGTGACAATACGCCCGGACAGGCTGGAGAAATATGCGGACAAGTTCGGCGGAAACATACCTTCCAAGTCTCCGCATTTCATATTCCTTGTGTCTTCCAGCTTCAATCCGGAAGAGACTTTCGGCGAACTGAACGAATCCCTGCCGGAAAACGAACGTTTCAAGCTTATAATGGAGAACAACAGCAAGGTCTGGGGTTCCATTCTGGAATGGCTTCTTTTCCCTCTGCTGCTTATCCTGATGTGGGTGTTCATGTTCAGAGGGATAAACAAGAATGCCGGAGCCGGGGGTGCCGGAGGGATATTCAATGTCGGCAGGTCTACCGGCAAACTGGCCGAGAAAAACAGTATAACGGTTACGTTCAAGGATGTAGCCGGACTCTACGGGGCCAAGGAGGAAGTGATGGAAATCGTGGATTTCCTGAAGAATCCGCGCAAATATACGGCGCTGGGAGGAAAAATCCCCAAGGGAGCCCTGCTGGTAGGCCCTCCGGGTACCGG